>JBDSBL010000153.1:0-34319 GCA_039921625.1 Chitinophagaceae bacterium | reverse complement strand
ATATGGTTATTTTATAAAAGAAGTTTTTAGCCTCCTTGCAAAAGCACATCCCCAGCATCAATTTTATTTTTTGTTTGACAGGCCTTATGATCTTGATTTTATTTTTTCTGAAAATTGTATTCCGGTAGTTGTTGGCCCACCGGCACGCCATCCCTTGCTTTGGAAGTGGTGGTACGATGTAAAAGTGCCGCTTGTCCTGAAAAAGATAAAGGCAGATGTATTTGTATCGCCGGATGGTTTTTGCTCCCTTACCACCAGGGTGCCGCAATGCCTGGTAGTACACGATCTTGGTTTTTTACATTATGCGGAAGGCTATAAAAAAAGCCATTTGCTATTTTACAAAAGATATACTCCCTTGTTTTTAAAAAAAGCTGCCAGCATAGCTACGGTTTCTCAAACTTCTAAAAACGATATTATCAATACGTACAAAATAAGTGCTGAAAAGATAGAGGTTGTTTACAGTGCGGTTAAAGAGGGCTTCGGGCCACTTACTTTTGAGCAGCAGCAGGCCGTAAAAGAGAAATATACCGAAGGCAAAGAATACTTTATTTATATCGGCGCTATTCATCCCCGCAAAAATTTAATCAACCTGCTAAAAGCATATTCTCTTTTTAAAAAACGCCAGCGCAGTACCATGAAGCTGGTGCTGGCCGGGCGAATGGCCTGGAAGAATGATGCCTTTTTGCAACTGTTGCAAACCTATAAGTACCGGCATGATGTAGTGTTATTAAATTATGTAGATGAAACCGAACTTGCTTTACTTGCCGGGAGTGCTTATGCTTTGGTGTATCCTTCTTTGTTTGAAGGTTTTGGAGTGCCGGTGCTGGAAGCTATAAAATGCGGGGTGCCGCCACTTACTTCTGCCGGAACGGCGATGGAAGAAATTGCGGGAGAAGCTGCTTTGTACTTTAACCCGGCCGATACGGTGGACATTGCGGATAAATTGATGCTCATTTATAAAGATGAAACGCTGCGCAAAAATTTAATAGAAAAAGGTAAAGCGGTTAGTAACCAATTTAGTTGGGATAAAACGGCAGCACTACTTTGGAAAAGCATTTTAAAAGCTGCAGCCACCGAAAAGGATTGATAAAGAGAAGTTGCATTAAAGCCATCATGAAATGGTTGACTGATTGATTAGTTACCTTCGCCGCTTTAAAAATAAATCATGGTAAAATCAACGATACGCGTAGATGTGGAGCTGGACGAAGCCCGGGTACCTCAAAACATTCAGTGGCAGGCTACAGAGAGCACAATAGACCGTCCGCAACAGGCAAAAGCAGTTATGCTATCTCTATGGGACGGTGCTGAAAAAACAGCCTTGCGTATTGATCTATGGACAGAGAAAATGATGATAGACGAAATGGCCGACTTTTATTATCAAACAATAATGACCATGGCCGATACTTTTGAAAGAGCCACGAAGCAAAAAGAATTAGTAGATGATATGAAGAATTTTGCAAAAACGTTTTATGCAAAATTTCGTGAGCAGCAATTGAAAGAAAATAAAGCAGACTAAATGGAATAGGATTCCTAGTTGATGAAGTACATCATTATCTACAATCTTTAGTTTATATCATTCTCCTAAATTCATTTTAATAACAAATAATATTTAAAAACATGGACCTGGAACAAACCATTATGGCGCAATTGAAGGAAGCCATGAAAGCAAAAGATGAAGCACAGTTGCGCAGCCTCCGTGCAATTAAAGCCGAAATTATAAAAGCAAAAACTGAACCTGGTGCTGGCGGAGAAATTACAAAAGAAGGGGAACAGAAAATGCTTCAAAAAATGATGAAGCAGCGTAAGGATGCGTTAGAAATCTATCGCCAACAATCACGTGCCGACCTGGCACAAAAAGAAGAGGAAGAATTAAAAGTGATTGAGCAATTTTTGCCCGCACAAATGAGCGAAGAAGATCTAAAAGCAGAGGTGCAACAAATAATAACTGAAACAGGAGCATCATCGCCGGCAGACATGGGAAAGGTGATGGGTGCAGCTACCAAAAAATTGGCAGGCCGTGCAGAGGGCAAAGCAATTTCCGCAGCTGTAAAAGAGTTATTAGCAAAATAGCTTTTATCAATGCTGATTGATCTTATTGTGTTCGTATTGTTGTTGCTTGCCCTATTTAAAGGCTTGCGCAAGGGTTTCATCGTCGCCATCTTTTCTTTTATAGCTGCTATCATAGGGTTGGCAGCTGCGCTGAAGTTGTCAGCGCTTGCGGCAGCTTATATTGGCAGTAGTGTTTCTATATCAGACAGGTGGTTGCCGGTGGTAGCGTTTCTAGCGGTTTTTTTTATAGTGGTGTTGCTCGTGCGGTTAGGTGCCAAAGCTATTGAAGGGGTGGTACGTGTGGCCATGTTAGGCTGGCTCAACAGGTTGGGAGGTTTTGTGTTTTATGCCTTATTATACATTTTCGTTTTCAGCATTATTTTGTTCTATGCAAGTGAAGTAGGGTTTGTAAAAAAGGAAACAATTGATGCTTCTTTAACCTATAATTTAATACAGCCGCTAGGCCCGAAAGTAATAGCGGGCCTTGGTGTGGTGGTTCCTATTTTTAAAAATATGTTTACCGAACTGGAACATTTTTTTGATCATGTATCAAAGAAATAAAGCGAAGGTTTATTGCTAAAATTAGAAACGGTTGTTCCTTTATTTAGCGGACAACAAGAATTGTATCATCTGCCCAATACAGATGTAAAAGAAAAACTAACTTACATAAGAATGATTTCATTCTTTCGTACTATTTGCGGATTGATAATTTTTGCGTTGTTATCCGTTTTGGGTTAAAACTGTATTTTAGCACAAACTAATATCTTACTTACCAGATGCAATACACACTAAAAGAAAAGGATAAGTTTAAATACATAGAAGAAGGAGAAGGCGAACCGCTGGTATTGTTGCATGGGTTATTTGGTGCATTAAGTAATTTTAAAGACCTGATTGAATATTTTAGAAACGACTATAAAGTAATAGTGCCACTGCTTCCCTTATTTGAGTTGGATATACTACATACTTCAGTAGGTGGCCTTGCAAAGTTTGTTCATCGTTTTTTGGAAATGAAAGGATACTCCAACGTGCATTTATTAGGCAATTCTTTGGGTGGCCATGTTGCGTTGGTTTATTTATTAAAACATCCCGAGCGTACGCGGTCCCTGATACTTACCGGTAGCAGTGGCCTGTTTGAAAATGGAATGGGAGATACGTATCCCAAGCGGGGAGATTATGAATACATAAAAAAGAAAACAGAGATTACTTTTTACGATCCTAAAACAGCTACTAAAGAACTGGTAGACGAAGTGTTTGAAATAACAAGAAACCGGATTAAAGTAATTAAAATAATAGCTCTTGCTAAAAGCGCTATCCGCAATAATCTTGGTGATGAATTGAACGCCATACAACAACCTACCCTTTTGATCTGGGGCCATGATGATACCATCACTCCTCCTTTTGTGGCACGTGAATTTCACCGGTTAATAAAAAATAGCGAACTCCATTTTGTAGATAAATGTGGCCATGCACCCATGATGGAGCAGCCGGAAGAATTTAATGTCATCTTACATAAATTTTTGAAAAAACAATCCGAACCTGCAACAATAGCATAAAACAGGTTGTCTTATTTAATAAACGCCCGCTATCCATGTTAACCAGAGATTTAATATCACATTCCATTCCTCACCTGCAAATGCAGGATACAGCTTTTCATGCCTTGCAGCTTATGAGCGATAACCATATCACTCATTTGCCGGTGGTAGAAGATGAAAAGTATGTAGGCATTATCAGCGAAGAGCAATTGCTGCAAGGAGAAGATTCTGAAACAATAAATGAATTTCTCATACCAAACAGCGAGCTTGCTGTACAGGCATCGGATCATTTTTTAAAAGCTATTCAGCTAGCCGTTATTAGTAAATTAAGCATCGTACCGGTAATAGAAGAAGAATTGCTTTTAGGCGTAGTCACGTATGATGATCTGCTTCGTAATGCATCAGAATTTATGAGCCTTAGCCAGCCGGGAGCTTTGATCGTGCTTGAGCTGGACGATAAAAATTATTCACTCGCAGAGATCAGCCGCATTGTAGAATCCAACGACGCACAAATCACCCAATTAAATACCTACACAGACTCTGATACCGGCATCATGCAAATAACCATCAGGGTAAGCAAATTGGAAGTTTCTGATATCGTGAGTACGTTTCAACGTTATGAGTATAATATCAAATATTACTTTGGCGAAGAACTGTATGAAAACGAAGTGAAAACCAATTACGATAATTTAATGAATTACCTCAAGATTTAAGGCTAGCCGTCCTTAATGCAGGGCACGGTATTATTATTCCCTATATTTAATAAACTTCGGTACCTAATGTTGCAAAAGAGACCATATTTTTTGCTTGTCACTTTAATGCTCTTTTGTGTGGGCGCTCAGGCACAATTGAGTGCCGCAACAAACCTCTTTAGCACAGACGATCAAGCCTCATTTGGAGATAGTCTTCAGCAGTACACTTTAAAAGCAATTACAATTACCGGTAATAAATTAACCCGGCGTTCCATTATACTGCGGGAGGTAGCTTTTCGGGAAGAAGAGCAATATTCATTAAGTGAGTTGGTGCGCAAGTTTGGCGAAACGAAACGCCAGTTAATGAATACCGGTCTTTTTAGAGAAGTGGTAGTATCCCTGCAAAGTATGGAGGGTAAGGATGCTTTTGTAGAAATAAAAGTAAAAGAAAGATGGTATGTATATCCTATTCCCTTTGCCCGGTTGGTAGATAGAAGTTTTGATGAGTGGGTAATAGAAAAACATATGAGCCTTACGCGGATAAACTATGGAGTAAAATTGACCCATCGCAATACCACAGGCCGCAACGATCAATTGTATATCTATTTAATGAATGGGTACACCAAGCAGCTTTCTTTTAGATATGATGGTTTGTACCTTGATAAAGGATTGCACTGGTCCACCAACTTTGGATTTTCATTAGGCAAAGTAAAAGAGCTGGTTTATGCAACGGAGAACAATAAGCTACTTTTTTATAAGCATAATGACCAGTTTGTAAATTCATTTTTTCGTACAGCTATTGAATTTTCCTATCGGCGGGCCATTAAAACTAGACACACCTTTGGGCTTGGCTATAATTATGAAAACGTGACGGACACTGTTTTTAAATTAAATCCTTTCTATTCTGAACAAAAAAAAGCAGTGCGCTATCCGGAAGTTTATTATCGAATGAATTATACTAATGTTGATTTTCTTCCTTATCCTACCAAGGGATATGTAAGTGAATTGGGCGTGGTAAAAAAAGGGTTACTTCATAAAGTAAACCTGTGGCAATTAACCGCAAAAGGCTCCGCAACCTGGCCGGTAATGCAAAAATATTTTGTAAATCTAAGGGCGGCTGGAGTGCTAAAGTTGCCTTTCAAACAACCTTATGTTACCAACAGGCTCTTGGGCTATGATGGAATGTTGATGCAGGGTTATGAATATTATGTAATTGACGGTGTAGCGGGTGGGTATGGAAAAGCAGCTTTATTTCGCGAGGTATTGAACCGGGTGATTCGCATTCCCTCCAATAAATTTGAACGCATTAATAACATACCTATAAAGATGTTTGCAAAAATTTATGGAAATACGGGGTATGCCTATAATCCGGAGCCAGGTAAAAACTATTTATGCAATCGTTTTTTATATTCAAGTGGAGTAGGGTTGGATATTATTTTATTTAATGACTTCGTAATAAAGCTGGAGTGGAGTGCCAATCGGTTAGGTGAAAAGGGATTATATTTACACCGTAGAGATTACTTCTGATTGATACATTTTCCTGCAATAAATAATACGATTTGAAGGTAGCCATTTATAGCCGGGTGCTGGACCTCAACCAGCAGAAAGACATTCAACTTTTTTTTGACGAACTGGCAAATGAAGGGATTGTACCAGTCATTTTCCGTCCTTATTTTGAAGAGGTTAATAAGATTATTTCCTTACCTCCCAATTCACTAACCTTCTCCAGCCACGATGACCTAAGTCTTGATGTAGACTTTATAGTAAGCCTTGGAGGCGATGGTACTTTGCTGGATACTGTGACCCTGGTACGGCACAAAAAAATTGCTATTGTAGGAATCAACTTTGGACGCCTTGGTTTTTTAGCGTCCATTGGTCGTGAGGAGTTGGTAGCTGCCGTGAAAGCCTTAGCCCGCCGTTCGTTTATTTTAGACAAGCGCTCTTTAGTACATGTAGATAGTAACCTGCCCTTGTTTGGCGAAGTGCCTTATGCACTGAATGAATTTGCCATACACAAACAGGACATTGCTCCAATGATAAAAATCCATACCTATTTAAATGGAGAATTATTGAATACTTATTGGGCGGATGGTTTGATACTGGCCACCCCAACAGGCTCCACCGGTTATTCGCTTAGTTGCGGAGGTCCCGTGGTGTTCCCCGATTCCTCCTCCTTTGTACTAACGCCCATTGCTCCGCACAACCTTAATGTACGGCCTATTGTTATACCTGATTCTACCGTTGTTTCTTTTGAAGTAGAAAGCCGATCAGACCAAATAATTTGTGCCTTAGACTCGCGCCGCGAAACAGTGGATAAAAACGTACAACTAGCTATACGCAAAGAGACCTTTATGCTGAGCCTGGTGCGGCTCAATGAAAATAATTTTCTGCAAACGCTACGCAACAAATTGAGTTGGGGGCTGGATAAAAGGAATTAATCATTACTTCCTGGTTTATTTACAACTAAATAAATGGTTGGGATTCATAACAAACCTTAATTTTTATTCGTTACGGATTATTGTAAACCGTATTTTGCATTGTTATGAAGAAGTTACTGACTGCTGTTGTATTGTGTTTCCCCTTTCTGCTAAAAGCACAAAATTCAATTGTACAGGAAGGAGAGTTTGGTATAGGTGTAGGTGCAGCACACTATTTTGGAGATTTAAATACTCGGGCAAAAGTAAACAGGCCCAAACCTGCAGCCAGCATTTTCTTTCGCAAAAATTTTGGAAATTATATTGCCCTTCGCGTAGCTGCCTCCTTTGCGCAACTTGGCTATTCTGACAAATACAACACGCACAATGAAGTAATGATGCGTCGCAATCTTAGTTTCAATACCAATGTATGGGAGCTAGGGCTTCAAGGCGATTTTAATTTTTATAAATTTTTGCCAGGTGATGATATGTATCGCTTCACACCTTACGTAACGTTTGGTGCGGGCATTTTTAATTATGATCCTTACGCTTATTTGGCAGATAAAAAATATTTTTTACGTCCGCTAGGTACCGAAGGGCAGGGCACCACTGATTATCCGGACCGCAAACCTTACAGCTCTATGGCTATGAGTTTACCGCTAGGAGTTGGGTTTAAATATTCATTGAATGAGCGGATCAATCTTGGATTTGAAATTGTTCACCGTTTTACCAATACAGATTATTTGGATGATGTAAGCAAAACATACGTGGATGGTTCAGTATTTCCTCCCAACCCGGATGGCACTCCTTCTCCAGCTTTGTTATTGTCTGACCGCTCTTACGAAACCGGTGCTCCTATTGGTTCTAAAGGAGTGCAGCGTGGCATAAGTACCAATAAGGACATGTTTACCACGGCTCTATTTTACATCAGCTTCAACCTGCAATCTTATAAATGCCCAACGGCAAATTAGTTGTTGCCGTTTTAATTAGTACCGCCAATAACCTTAAGAAATACAAGGCTTCTAATTTTTACTCAATATTTTTTTTTAGCTTATCTAAGATGGTTATTTACTATCGAAATCTTTTTTCAAAATCCCTTTCTCCGCGGTTAACTTTGTGCACCACTCTTAATACATGCCCGATCTTTTAGAACAAATAAGAAAAGAACATTTACCCCGGCACATTGCCATCATCATGGATGGAAATGGAAGGTGGGCAAAAGAACAAGGCCGCGACCGGCTTTTTGGGCATTACCATGGCGTGGAAAGTGTACGGGATATTGTAGAAGGTTGTGCAGAACTTGGCATTGAATACCTCACGCTCTATGCTTTTTCTACTGAAAACTGGGACCGCCCGGAGTACGAAGTGGTTGGTTTGATGGAGTTGTTGGTAACTACCATTCGGGGAGAAGTTGAAAGCCTGAACAAAAATAATATACGCCTTCATGTGATTGGAGATATGGCTATGTTGCCTTTGTATGCAAAAAAAGAGTTGGAAGAAGCACTGGAAATTACCTCGCCCAACACCGGACTAAACTTAATAATGGCGCTTAGCTATAGTGGCCGATGGGAGCTGCTGAATGCAGTAAAAAATATAGCGTGGGAAGTAAAAAAAGGGAAACTTGAGATAGAAGAAATTGATCAGGATACGCTGCAAAAGTTTTTAACTACAAGTGCTTTTCCCGATCCGGAACTAATGATCCGCACCTCTGGAGAATACCGGATCTCTAATTTTTTATTGTACCAGTTGGCTTATGCAGAACTTTATTTTACAGGGGTGCGCTGGCCCGATTTCCGGAAGGCTAACTTGTATGAAGCAATAATTGACTTTCAAGCGCGGGAACGCCGATTTGGTAAAACGGGGGAGCAATTAAATGGTCCTCTGGTGCCGGGCAATTTAAAATAACAGCCTTCCTTCCCATTGATATTTATTTTTTGAGCATAAGAAAATAGCAGAATACTAAGGATTATTAGGTCATAATAAATGGTACCATTCAGCTGAATAGAATGACAACTGTTGAATGGAGCGTCGCCACAGAAGCACCACCGCAGCTCATAAGCTGGTAAATAAATAAAATGATTACCCTTGAAAGATGACCAGAATATAAAAGTGGGAGCTACCTAAGTTTCCTCAGAAATTACAAGAGGCTTTTTAACAAAACCGTTTGAAAATTACCGTTAATTTGCCGCCCAAAGCTCTAAATCACTGCTTTTGAGACGGATTGAATATTTGGACATGCAACACTTTTTACCTCGTTTTTTTATCGTTCTATTAATTTCATTTGCAACCGTATTTTCCGCCGCAGCGCAGGATACCACGCATTCCGCGTCTGTAGATCCACACTTAAATGATTTGGAAAGCGCCCGGATACCTAAGGAGTTTACCATTGCTTCTATTAATGTAACAGGAGTAAATTATTTGGATACTGCTATTGTAATTTCTATCTCAGGTTTGCAGCCTGGAGATAAAATAATGATACCGGGTGGTGATGGATTTTCAAAAGCCATTTCTAACCTATGGAGACAAAAATTATTTTCCAATATTCAAATATTTATTACAGACCTAAAGGACGATAAGATTGCTGTGGAGATTAATGTGCAGGAGCGACCTAAGTTGGGCAACTTTGTTTTTAAAGGAGTGAAGAAAAGTGAAGGAGATGAATTGAAGGGGAAAATAGGGCTTGCCAAATCAACAATTATTACAGAAAATACTCGCCGCAACGCTACGGAGGTTATAAAAAAGTTTTATACAGACAAAGGCTTTATGAATGTGCAAGTGCGCATTGAAGAAAAGCCGGACCCCGCGTTCATCAATTCCAATTCAATGACCTTTTATATAGATAAAGGGCGTAAAGTGCGCATCAATGATGTAAGCTTTGCAGGCAATGAATATGTATCTGATCTGAAACTTAAAAAGCAAATGAAGGGAACAAAGGAGATGAGTAAGATCACCCTTGACCCTGATGAAAATGCAGGCCCTTACGGTAGTGATCAAAAAACAACTTTGAGCGAGTACCTAAGAGATTATGGATTTCTTTCTTTTTCCAAATCAAAAGCTTTTTTAGATCCTTATTTCCGGTTTAAGCTTTTCAGTGCTGCCAAGTTTGACCGTAAAAAGTATGAAGAAGATAAAGAGAAAGTATTAAGTTATTACAATTCATTAGGCTATCGCGATGCGCAAATATTGGCTGACACACAATACTATAATAAGGAAGGAAATCTGAATGTGGCCTTGAAAGTAGAAGAGGGCCGGCAGTATTATTTTGGAAACATTGCCTGGAAAGGAAATACGAAATATTCTGATTCTTTAATGAATGTAGTGCTTGGTATTAAGAAAGGAGATATTTATAACCTTGATATTTTAAACAAACGCCTGGGCAAACAACTTTCTGCTGAAGGTGGTGATATCAGTGGTTTGTATATGGATGATGGCTATCTATTCTTTAGAGTGGAGCCGGTAGAAACTGCTGTATACAATGATACTATTGATCATGAGATCCGGATTGTAGAAGGGCCGCAGGCAACCATTAAAAACGTGAATATTTTTGGTAATGATAAAACCAAAGATTATGTAATCCGTAGGGAACTGCGTACCATACCCGGTGAAAAATTCAGCCGCTCCGATCTTATACGTTCACAAAGAGAATTAGCCAATCTTCAATACTTTAATCAGGAAACAATTAACCCCGGCGTTAATCCAAATCAGGAAGATGGAACGGTTGATATTAACTGGAAGCTTGAGGAAAAATCATCGGATCAATTGGAGCTTTCTGCCGGCTGGGGTGGTGGTGTTGGTTTGACAGGAACCTTAGGGGTCACGTTCAACAACTTTTCTATTCGTAACATCACAAAAAAAGAAAGTTGGGATCCACTGCCTACGGGTGATGGTCAAAAATTAAGCTTACGCCTGCAGTCCAATGGCCGTGCTTATCGCTCGTACAACTTTTCATTTACAGAGCCTTGGTTGGGTGGTAAAAAAAGAAATTCACTGACCTTTAGCTATTACAATAGTAAATATGCAAATGCATACGATTATACTACGGGTACCTATTTGAAAAAATTAGCAGATTCCAGCTTTTTAAAAGCATCAGGTGTTTCTGTATCTCTTGGCAAACAATTGAAGTGGCCGGATGATTATTTCAACCTGGTGTATTCATTAAATTATACGCAATACAAATTAAGAAATTACCCAGGCTTTTTCCGCCTGACCGATGGTACGGATCTGAGAGACGGCACCTCAAACAGTGTGAGCTTAAAAGTAGCGCTGCAGCGGTCTTCAGTATATGATCCTACTTTCCCAAGAAGCGGTTCCAGCTTTTTAGCAAGTGTGCAATTGACACCACCTTATTCCTTGCTAAATCCTTCCGTTGTAAATTCTTCCAATCCATATAAAAATCCGGAATATCATAAATGGCGTTTCAATGCTGAATGGTTTGTGCCAATAGGTAAGGCAATGGGTGCAGAAAAGAACCGCCAGTTTGTATTGAAAATGTCGGCTAAGTATGGCTTTATGGGCCGGTACAATAAGAAGCTTGACTTCTCACCATTTGAACGTTTCCAGGTAGGAGGAGATGGTTTGTCAAACAGCTACGGACTATTGGGATACGATGTAATTTCTCAACGCGGCTATACAGTATATCAAACATCTGATCCATCAGTGAATCCGGACATCAGCAGCGTCAATAGGTACTTTACCATATTCAACAAATATTCATTGGAATTGCGCTATCCGCTAGTTACCAATCCAAGCAGTACTATTTATGGCCTTACCTTCTTTGATGCAGCCAACGGTTGGTATTCATTTAAAGATTACAATCCGTTTCGCTTGCGCCGCAGTGTAGGAGTAGGTATGCGTTTCTTCCTTCCTATGTTTGGCTTGTTAGGTTTTGATTATGGGGTAGGATTAGATCGTTTTCAACCGGGTGAAAAAGGATTGAAAAATGCAGGCCGCTTTACATTCATGCTTGGGTTTGAACCAGAATAAATATTTATAAATTCATAAGGTTTGAATAGAGAAGCTTCATTCACATCCAGCAAACTGATCATTCAAATAAAAATAAAAAACAGGTATGAAAAAAACATTAGTTATTGTTCTCTGCTTCCTGCTTTTTGGATTTGGTGTACAGGCGCAGCGGTATGCTATCATTGATACTAAATATATTCTGGACAAAATGCCGGACTATAAAGCAGCGCAAAAAAGCCTTGATGACGTAGCGGCTGTATGGCAAAAAGAAATAGATGGCATGCAGCAGGAACTCGATCGCATGTATAAAGATTTTGATGCCGAGCAAGTGATGCTAAGCGCAGAATTGCGTAAGAAAAGAGAAGATCAATTGTTTTTAAAAGAGAAAACTTTAAGAGACCTGCAGCGCAAGCGCTTTGGCTTTGAAGGTGATCTTTTTGTTAAAAGACAAGAGTTAATAAAACCGGTTCAGGATAAAGTTTATAACGCTGTGCAAAAATTAGCAGTGCAACGCGGATACGATTTCATACTCGATAAAAGCGAAGGAATTACGGTTATATTTGCCGACCCAAAACTGGAAAAAAGCGACGATATATTGAAAGAACTAGGAGTGAAATAGATAAAACTTTGCAAAGAAAAAAAGTCAGCACAACCATTTAAATCAAATACAAATCATAACTAAAACATCTCAAATTTTCCGCATGAACAAGATCAAATTATTTGTTGCCATCGTGGCATTTCTTACAATTGGCGCCGGAAGTGCGTCTGCTCAAAAATCTGGATACATTAGCCTTGACAACCTGGTAGCTTTGATGCCAGAGGTTGGTAAAATTGATACAGTTCTGAAAAGATACCAGGCTGATTCAATCAATGCAGAATTTGCCAGCATTATTCAAGAGTATAATTATAAAGACAGTCTTTTAAATAAAACAGACACTACTAAAATGCCCGCATCCCTGCGCAAGCAATACCGTCAGGATTTGGAAGGAATAGCTTACCAGGTACAAAACTGGCAGCAGATTTCTCAAAACGCAATGCAAAGCAAACAAAATGAATTGCTAGAGCCTGTGTATCGTAGAGCCATGGCTGCATTGAACCAGGTAGCCAAAGAAAAAGGCTATAGTTTTGTGTACAATCAGGAAGTGCTTTTAGTGGCACCGCCGGCGGATGATCTACTCCCAATGGTGGCTCAAAAATTAAATATCAAACTGCCTCCAAAAGCGGCAAACCCTAAGTAATAAATAATTCCCTATAAATAAAAAAGCCCTGCACTCAACCCGCAGGGCTTTTTTATTTTGCAGATGCCGTACTTTGCTATTCTATGAAGCCTATTGGTGTATTTGATTCAGGCTATGGAGGTCTTACCGTTTTGCGGCAGTTGGTAGCGGCTTTGCCGCAGTATGATTATTTATACCTGGGTGATAATGCCCGATCACCTTATGGAACTCGTTCTTACCAAACCGTATATCGATATACTTTGCAATGTGTGCAATGGCTGCTGCAACAAGATTGCCCATTGATCATCCTGGCCTGCAATACAGCCTCTGCCAAAGCTTTACGAAGTATACAGCAAAATGACCTTCAACGCTTAGATCCTAATGCAAGAATATTAGGAGTAATAAGACCCACTACTGAGTGGATAGGGAAACAAACAACAACGGGGCATGTAGGTATCTTAGCTACCTCCGGCACTGTTAATTCAGGATCCTATTTAATGGAAATAGAAAAGTTTTTTCCGGAGCTTACCGTTGCCCAAGAGGCTTGCCCCATGTGGGTTCCTTTAGTGGAGAATAATGAACATGAAGGCGATGGTGCTGATTATTTTATAAAGGAAAATTTGACCAATATATTTAAAAAAGATCCCAGCATCGATACTTTATTATTGGCCTGCACTCATTATCCATTGTTGCAAAAAAAGATCACTTCCTATCTACCACAAAAAGTAAAATTAGTGTCGCAGGGAGAAATTGTAGCGCAAAGTTTAGAGGGTTATTTAGCAAGGCACAAGGAAATAGAAAGTAGAATTTCACAAGAGGGAAAACGTATTTTTTATACCACTGATTCGCCGGAGGACTTTGATAAAAAAGGAACTATTTTTTATGGTGCTTCGGTAAGGTCGTTGCACCTTGATCTTTAATATACTTATCTACATTTTAGTAAAATCAATGTATGTATCGAATTGAGTTAATTGAAAAAGATAACCTTTCTATCATCTTACCATTGCTGGAAGCATTGAATGAAAAACTAAGTACTGATGTACTGCATCAGCGGCTGGAGATGATGAAGGAATACAACTACCACTGTGCTGGAGTGTATGACGGCAATAAACTAATTGGTATCTGTGGCCTTTGGATATTGGTAAAGCATTATGTAGGCAAACATATAGAACCAGACAATGTGATCATTGATCAGAGATACCGAAACAAAGGGATTGGAGAACTAATGATGCAATGGGTAACTGATTATGCAAAAACAATAGGTTGTGAAGCGTTGGAATTAAATTGCTATGTACAAAACTCGTCGGGATTAAAGTTTTGGATGAATAAAGGATACAAAGTGCTTGGGTTTCACCTGCAAAAAAAATTGTAAAATAATTAGCGGCGCTTCAAACCTTATAATCTAAAATAAAGCCTACTTTTTGGAAACAATACAAAATCTCTTCTAACAGATACTAAAAAATCAAAAAGTGAATACTGTTGAAACTACGGCAGCAGGCATTACCTCCACACAAATAAGTGAGCCGCCATACGATGAAGCGCTTGTGTTACAGGTTGCTAATGTCACCATCTTTTACGGTTCTTTCCAAGCGGTTCGTGATGTTTCATTTGAAGTAAAGGGAGGTGAGATATTTGGTTTGCTTGGGCCAAATGGAGCCGGTAAAACAAGTACGTTAAGTGCTGTGGAAGGTCTTTTAAAACCAAAATCAGGAACCATTGTTGTCAGCGGTTTTAATATTAATAAAAAGCCATTGCAGGCACGAGCCAATATGGGAGTGCAATTGCAGGCTACTTCTTTTCAACCCGAGTTGAATGTAAAAGAGATCATTCAATTATTTGCCAGTATCTATGGCGTTTCGCTTACCACAGAAAAGCTCCACACGATTTTAAAGGATATAAAGCTGGATGAGGCGGCAAACAAAAGATATGGCCAACTATCCGGGGGGCAGCAGCAAAGAGTATCGTTGGTGATTGCTACCATTCACAATCCTAAATTAGTATTGCTTGATGAGCCCACTACGGGTTTGGATCCACAGTCGCGCCGGCAATTGTGGGAGCGTCTGGAAAATTTGCGGGATAATGGAAGTTCTATTTTGCTTACTACTCATTCCATGGAAGAAGCCGAAGCCGTTTGTGATCGTATTGCTATCATTGACCATGGGCAAGTAATTGCTATTGACACCCCACAGGCATTGATAGAAAAACATAAAAACGACCCGGAAGTGATCCGTGCTTCCCGCAAAGGAAAAATTACATTGGAAGATGTGTTTATTGGACTCACCGGCCGCACCGTTCGGGCTTAAAAAATTTAAAATGCAAACGATAATACCAAATACGGGAACCGCACTGGCTACTTTGTTTCGCTACGACTTGGTAACGCAATGGCGCAATCGCAGGTCTGTGCTATTAGTGTTGCTGGTACCGGTTATCATTCTTATTTCCTGGAAAGGAATCATTGATAAAATGGGCGGCGCTTATGTATTGGCCACTTGCATTACTATAGGCCTCACGGCTATTGGGTTAATGGGTTATTCCATTTCCATAGCCCGCGATAGGGATAAAGGAGTGTTTCAGCGACTTCGGGTAGCTCCTGTTCCTACCTGGTCCATTATGATGAGCCGTTTGTTGGTACAACTGGGTATGATACTTTTGACCACCACGGTAGTTTTTGTAGTTGGTTACAAAGTAGATTCAATCCTTCTTTCGCCGCTGGGCTATGCACTAGGTTACCTGGCGGCTCTGGCCGGCGGAGCCATGTATCTGGGGTTGGGCCAAATGATAGTAGGATTATTAAAAAATGCAGAGACCGTAAATTCAGCCACGCGGCTTGTGTATTTTGTATTTATAATGGTTGGTATGTTTGGTGAGATGGGCATATTGGGGAACCAATTTAAAACAGCAGTGCATTGGTCGCCATACGGCACCGTGAACAGGATACTGGCAGCAAGCATGCAACCGGCAACCTGGAACTCTACTGCCTCCATTGCCCTGCTGGCTACCTTGGGTTATGCTGTTGTTTTTTCTTTTTTAGGGATTAAATGGTTTAAGTGGAACAGCCGTTGAGTTGTTGTTTTTAACAGCCACTTATAAAAAAATCATATTTGGCTAATCCCAAATTCAAAAATTTCCCCCTACCTTCGCCGTCCTTTCACAAAAGCTTATCGGGTGTGGTGACCTGTGAGCAACTGAAAACAAGCCTGGCTCTCCACAGGTTATTTAGTAACGTGAAAAATTAAAAGAAACATGAAACGTACATTTCAACCTCATACGAAGCGCCGCAAAACCGTACATGGTTTTCGCAAACGCATGCAATCAGCTAATGGCCGCAAAGTATTGGCTAGTCGCCGTGCAAAAGGCCGTCATAAGTTGACTGTATCTGATGAATTCGGAACAAAATAATCCGCATTGCTCAGAAACAATCTTATTCAGCCCCGGTTATCGGGGCTTTTTTTATTTACTTTACTAAAAAGAAGGCATCAAACAATTTACCCTCAATAAAAGCGAACGGTTGAAAAAGCGTACTTCTATTGAACGGTTGTTTCAATCCGGGAAGTCATTTTCTATTTTCCCTTTTAAAGTGGTGTGTATGATGTCGCCGCTTGCCGTACAAGAATTAGCTATAAGCCGGAGTGAAAACGGCACTTCCAATTTACAATTTGGTGTGTCCGTTGGCAAAAGATCATTTAAAAAAGCAGTTGACCGCAATAGGATAAAGCGATTGATTCGGGAAGCTTACCGTGTGGAAAAATTAATATTGTTGCCCTTATTAAATGAAAATATGAGGGTTGAACTTTTTGTTATTTACATTGGCAAAGAATTGCCACTCTTTTCTTTTGTTCAGGGAAAAATAAAGCTGGTAGTGCTGCGACTGATGCAGGAAATTGAAAAAAAAGGATGAAAAAATTACTATACTATCTGGGCTTGCCCTTTATTTGGTTTATAAAATTTTATCAAAAAGTAATTTCTCCCTGGACGGCTCCCTCCTGCCGCTACACACCTACCTGCTCTCAGTATGGAGTAGAAGCTTTGAAAAAGTATGGATTGTTTAAGGGGCTTTGGCTGACCATCAAACGGCTAGCCCGATGCCACCCGTGGGGCGGTGATGGCTATGACCCCGTGCCTTAAGTGCCGAAGATTAGACCCATACAATAAATTGCGGACCGGGTTATATTATTTAGGATTAAGATTTAATTCTAAAAAAGTGTTCGAAGAAATAATTTACCCTATAATTGGTATTTGCTGGAAATAAAAAGGAGCACTCTAATGTGTTTAGTGCTCCTTTTTATTTATAAAAAAAAAGTTGAAGAGAATTACAGGTGATAAACGGAGCGTCGCAAGAGAAGCTTAATAAATTTCCAATAGTTGAGAAACAAAAATACAATTGGCAACCTAAATGACTTTTCCATTGCGGCTATAATGTACCACCAAAAAGATGGCTTTCTATTTTACATTACCAAAGCGTTCATTTACTTTATCCCAATTCACCACATTCCAAAATGCAGCTAAATAATCGGCTCTTTTATTTTGATATTTTAGGTAGTATGCATGTTCCCAAACATCTACGCCTAATATAGGAGTTCCTTTTACTTCGGCCACATCCATCAACGGATTATCCTGGTTTGGTGTGCTGCTTACTTCAAGTTTTCCATCTTTAGCAATAAGCCAGGCCCAACCGCTACCAAAGCGTGTCAGTCCGGCTGCATTCATTTTTTCTTTCAATGCATCAAAAGAACCAAAGGCACTGTTGATAGCATCACTTACTTTTCCGGAAGGTGATTTTGCTGCATTTGGGCCTAATATTTCCCAGAAAAAACTATGGTTCCAATGGCCACCACCATTGTTGCGAATGGCGGGTGAAAGTTTGCCTGCCTCATCTACTAGCGTATCTAAACTTTTATTTTCATTTTCTGTGCCGGCAATGGCTTTATTTAAATTATCTACGTAAGCCTGGTGGTGTTTGCCATGATGTATCTGCATGGTTTCTTTATCAATGTACGGCTCTAATGCATCGTATGCATAAGGCAACTGCGGAAGTGTAAATGCCATAACTAAATGTTTAAAGATTAATCAATGTGTTTACAAATTTACTTTTATAAGCTCATTAAAAATTGAAAATTAAAGTATCCTCTAAAAGCATTTCTTATTAACTTTCCAAATCAACTAATCTAAAATGTAATGAGAAAAGTTTTACTATTATTGGCAGCGGTATTTGTCTTACTGCCGCTTTATTCTGTAGCACAATCGCGGCAAATAAACGGAACAGTGACGGATGAAAGAGGTGACCCACTTCCTTTGGTAAGCGTGGTAGAAAAAGGTACTTCTAATGGTACAACAACATCGGCTAGCGGCAGTTATATGCTCACTGTTTCCGGAAATAAATCAGTACTTATATTTTCTTATGCAGGCATGAAGTCGCAGGAGTTATTATTGGGTACCGGCTCTACGTATAATGTATCCTTGCTTGCTTCTGGCAGTTTATCGGAAGTAGTGGTGACTGCCCTGGGCATTACCCGCAAAGAGCGATCAATTGGATACTCTGCCCAACAAGTAAAAGGCGAAAATCTTACCCTTACAAAAGAGCAAAATGTGATTGGCTCCCTGGCAGGTAAAATTGCGGGTGTGCAAGTGATAGGTGCTTCCGGCGCAAGCCTGGGTGGTACTCAAAAAATAAAAATAAGAGGCGTCAATTCTTTAAATGGAAATGATCAGCCTTTGATGGTGGTTGATGGCACACCCATCTCCAATGCCAACTTTGGTAGCTCTGTAGGCAGTGGACCAGACCTTGGTAATATAGGTCAGGATATAAACCCGGATGATGTAGAATCTATCTCAGTTTTGAAAGGCCCGGCCGCCGCAGCTCTTTATGGTTTGAGAGGTCAGTATGGAGTAATATTAATCACTACACGCAAAGGAAGAAAAGGAGCTAAGAAAGTAGATGTACAATACAGTTCGGCTTTTTCCGTGGAAAAAGCAGGCAACTTTTTGCCCTTGCAAAATTTATATGGTGTAGGCAATAATCAGAATTTTTTAACCCTGGCTAGTGGCGAAAAATACGTGAATGGTAATGATGAAAGTTGGGGGCCTAAAATGGATGGTACGCCGGTGCGGATGTACTACAGTTTTTACCCACAAGATCCAGAGTTTGGTAAAGCAACTCCTTTTTTGCCGCAGCCTAACAACATAAAAGATTATTTTGAAACCGGCCACAACATTAATAATAATATTTCTGTAGCCGGCGGTAGTGAAAACATGACTTATCGATTAAGCTATAACAACGCTTATATAAAAGGAGTCATGCCGGGTACATCGCTAAGAAGAAATAACCTTGGATTAAATACATCTTTAGACATTACCAAAAAGCTTACGGTTGGAGCTAATGTCAATTTTTCAAACAACAAAGCCACCCGGCCATCTCAGGGATACCAGGGTACGGCAACCGGCCAGGTGCAATGGTTTCAGCGGAATATAGATATGAACCGCTTAAAGAATTACCGCTATCCGGATGGTACGATCTTAAACTGGAATGTAAACCCAAATACATCTACCGGAATTATTACCAACAACCGTCCTAGTGATTGGAACAATCCATACTTTGATGCATATGCCAATAGCAATGACGACGGTCGTGACCGGCTATTTGGAGATCTCAATTTAAGCTATCAGGTAATACCGGGTCTTAAGTTAAGTGCCTTCCTTCGTTCAGATATGTACACCCAAAACATATCACACAAGGAAGCATTGGGTGGTAGATTGGATGAAGGTTTTTCTGTAGCAAAATACCAAAGCAAAGAATACAATTATGAATTTTTGGGTCAGTACAGCAAAGTGTTTGGCGATGTATCTATGAACCTGAATTTGGGTGCTAACAAGTACAATGTAAATTTCACTTCCGTAAGTGGAGCAACATCGGGAGGCCTTGCCAGCCCGGCCTTTTATAGCCTCGCGGGTTCTGTAAACCGCCCAAGTATATCTTCTTTTATTCGCAATAAGGAAATAAGAAGCATCTATGGACTTGCGTCCTTTGGCTTCAAGGATATTTATTTTGTAGATGCCACTCTACGTAATGATGTGTCTTCTTCATTACCCATCAACAATAACTCTTATTCATACCCATCAATATCAGCTAGCATTGTCTTCAGTGAACTGTTGAAATGGACTCCTTTGTCTTATGGAAAAATAAGAGCTAGTTATGCCGTAGCCGGCTCTGATCTGGCTCCTTACCAAACAGGTTCTAGCTTCAATGTTGGTACCGCTTACACCGGTCTTACCAGCACCATCAATACCCTGAGTGTGCCCGACGTTTTAAACAATCCGGATATAAAACCGTCTTTTGCAAAAGCATTTGAGACAGGACTTGATCTCCAGTTTTTCAACAATCGGGTAGGAGCTGGATTTACTTATTACAAACAAAAAAATGAAAACCAGATCATTTCTTTAGATGTATCTGGCGCCAGCGGTTATTCTTCTACAGTAGTAAATGCAGGGCTAATAGAAAACAAAGGTTTTGAAATTGCTATTAATGCAAAACCGGTAGTTTCTAAGTTTTTTAGTTGGAACACCTCACTCAATTTTGCACGCAACAGAAGTTTGGTAAAAGAACTTTATCCCGGAATAAATGTGTACCAATTGGATAATAATGTTTATTCCAGCGTTCCTATCTTTTTGAATGCTACGGTCAATAAATCATTTGGAAGTTTGGTAGGCCAGGCTTACTTGCGCGATTCTGCAACCGGCAAAATTTTGCTGGATGCCAACAACCTTCCAATGTTTAAAACCAATAATGATTTTGGTAGTGTACTGCCGGATTTCACAGGTGGTTTTCTAAATACGTTTAAAATTTGGAAGCTTGATCTGAGTGCTATGATTGACTTTCAAAAAGGCGGTCAGTTTTTTAGCTGGACAAAAATGCTTGCAGTAAAATCTGGCCAGGCAGCAGAAACAGCAGCAATAAATGATAAAGGATTTAATGTACGGGAGCCAATAGCAAATGGTGGTGGTGTTCATGTCACCGGCATATCAAACAGTACCAAACAAGAAGTAGATGCTTATGTAGATGCCCGCTCTTATTTTAGAAATACCATCGGGACCCGTATTTATGAAGAGTGGCTTTTTGATGCGTCTTATGTTAAGTTAAGAGAAGTAAGCTTGGGATATACATTGGACAATCAACTACTAAGCAAAACACCATTCAAATCTGCAAGGCTTGCAGTAATTGCCCGCAATCCCTTAATGATATGGCAGAAAGCACCGAAAGGATTAGAGCCATCAGAACTTTCTTATGGAAGCGGTTCTATCAGTTGGTTAGAAAAAGGGGAATTTCAAACTGTGCGGTCTTACGGTGTTAGTATAAATCTTTCATTTTAATAATTAATGATCATGAAGAAATCAATATATGTTTTTCTTGCCTGCGCATTGCTGGCAGGGAGTTGTAAAAAGTTTGACGGCAGTGAAAATAAAGATCCGAACCGGCCAACAAAAGCATCGGGTACCCAGCTAATTGCCAACGCAGAAATGTCGTTGCCAGATATGAGCTCCTCACCTTATGGAGTTCATTATCCGCAATACTTATCCAATACTTCTTTCACCGATAACTCGCGGTACACCACCATTAATTTTAATTTTTATGGTTGGTACACAGGGCCACTTATGAACCTGGAAACCGTGTTGACCTCAACCCTTGATGCCAATGAAGGACCGGTAGTAAACCAACAGGCAGTAGCTAAAATTTTGAAAGCTTATTTCTTTTGGTTCCTTACTGATCGCTATGGAGATATTCCTTATTCGGAAGCCCTAAAAGGTAAAGATAACTTCACACCTAAGTACGACAAGCAGCAGGATATTTACAACAGTCTTTTTGCTTTGTTGGATGAAGCCAATGCAGCCATAGTAACCGGTAATATTAAAAATGATATTGTGTACAATGGCGATATGACCAAGTGGAAGAAATTAGGTAATACCATTCATTTGTTAATGGCTTTGCGCTTGTCAAAAGTAGATGCGGCAAAAGGAACTGCAGAGTTCAATAAGGCATTAAACAATGGTATCATGGGTGCCAATTCAGACAACCTTGCTTACCCTCACCTGGCAGAGCAGGTGAATGAAAATTATTGGTACAATTCCTTTACCCGCCTTGGTAGAAACTGGTATGCCGTAAGCAAGCCAATTGTAGATTATATGAAGCCTCTCGATGATCCACGGCTACCCGTTTATGCCAATAAAAATGCTGCCGGCAATTATGTAGGGTTAGATTATGGATTACCTGGATCTACTACTGTGGTTATAAATAATTATTCACTCTTAGGTTCTGGGCTTCGGCTGCAAAATTCACCGGTATACTTAGTAACTTATGCAGAAGCGCTTTTTGCTAAAGCAGAAGGAACCAAGCGAGGCTGGATAGCGGGTGGAGATGCGGCTGCAAAAATAGCTTACGATCTGGCCATTGAGCAATCTATAAGGCAATGGAATAACAATGATATAAGTGGATTGCCGTTATTTAAATCGCACCCGGAGGTGCAATATGATCCGGCAAAAGCCATTGAGCAAATTGCCACACAACGTTGGGTACATCTTTTCTTAAATGGCTATGAAGCATGGGCTGAGTGGAGAAGAACCGGCTATCCAATGTTAGTAGCAGCGCCCGGTGCCAATGGCAATCGCATTCCAAGAAGGGAAGCTTACCCGTTGCAGGAACAATCAAATAATACAGCTAATTATAAAGCAGCTGTAGCTTCATTTCCTTACGGAGGAGCCGACGATTTGAACACAAGAGTATGGTGGGATAAGCCGTAAATTATTGATTTATATTTCTAAAAGTTCCCGGCCCTGTCGGGACCTTTTTTTTATGTAGTGCCCCTAAATTGCCATAACCTATTTGCTTATTATTTAATAAATATCATCCATGCAACATCGGATAGTTATTATTTAAGGATGAAAAGGAAAGAGACTTTATAAGCTTTACGGTTCTTTAATTATTTTGATTTATGGAGTGGCGAGGTGAGGCTACTTTCTTTTTTGAGCAAAAAAATCTTTCATTAACTGGGCACATTCTTCCTGCATAAAATTAGGTACCACTTCGGTCTTTGGATGAAATGGAAAGTTATCTCCGGTGGTTTTTACGTAACCATTTTTTACATCTGGTGCACCGTACACTACCCGGCCTATTTTGCTCCAATACAATGCTCCGGCACACATCACACAAGGTTCTACTGTAATGTAAATGGATGCTTCCGAAAGATATTTACTTCCTAAAAAATGAAAGGCAGAAGTAAGGGCAATGATCTCAGCATGAGCTGTAGGGTCCGCTAATTTTTCCACCTGATTGTATCCACGGGCAATGATTTGGTTATTCAAAACAATCACAGCACCAACCGGCACTTCATCTTCTGCGGCGGCTTTAATTGCTAGCTGTAGCGCCTGCTTCATACAATAAGTATCATCCATCAATCGAAAATATATATATTTTAATGGAACATCACCTTTTCAAGAGTTAGGAAATGGCGTTCTAAATATGCATTCTATTGATTGCATCACCACATTAATCCTAATTAAAATAGTCACTTTACGGATTATACCTGCACCATTTTTCACTGTATCTTTCGGGTTATGAACGTGACCATAAGGGAGGCCACCACTGCGGATGCCGGATTGATAGCGGACATTAGCCGCCAAACATTTTATGATACTTTTTCGGCACAGAATAGAGAGGAGGATATGGATAAATTCATGAAGGAACAGTTTGCCAAAGAAGCCTTGATGGAAGAAGTAGGGGCCATTGGAAATACCTTTTTAATGGCTTATGTAGAAGAAGAAATAGTAGGCTATGTACGCTTGCGGGAAGGTCCGATTTCAGGCGATGAAGCAAGCGTTGCGTCATTGGAAATTGCCCGCCTTTACGCTGTATCGGCTATGATAGGTAAAGGCATAGGAAAAGCATTAATGGAGGCTGCTTTAAACGTAGCAGTGCAGAAAAACAAATGTGTAGTATGGCTGGGAGTATGGGAAAAAAACAGCCGGGCAATAGCCTTTTACCAGCAGTGGGGTTTTGAAAAATTTGACGAACATGATTTTATTTTGGGTAATGATGTGCAGCGTGATTGGTTGATGAAAAAAAATCTATCGCTAAAATAGATACTGCAATAATGGGAGAGAATACAATGCAAAAACTAAGGTATCGTCCGGCTTCTGAAAGTGATCTGCCTTGGATCGTTTCCATCTACAATGATACCATACCCGGGAGAATGGTAACCGCAGATTTAGAACCTATAACTGTGGAAAGCAGAGTAGCCTGGATGAATAAACACAGTGAGGATATGCGGCCGCTTTGGATTGTAAGCAATGAAAAAACTGAACCAATAGGTTGGGTAAGTTTCCAGGATTTTTATGGTCGCCCGGCCTATTCTATTACTGCCGAGATCAGCATTTATATAGATAAAAACCAACAAGGTAAAGGGTATGGCAAACAAATATTATTGGACTGCCTTAGCAACTGCCCGGGTCTAGGAATTCATAATCTGGTCGGATTTATTTTTGCTCACAACGAACCGAGCCTAAAACTTTTCCATTCCTGCGGATTTACAGATTGGGGTTTGCTGCCAGGCATTGCCTTAATGGATGGTTTAGAACGCAGTTTAATAATTGTTGGAAAAAAAGTAATTCAGGATTAGTAGATCTGTTAAAAAATGATTTGAAAGCAATATTGCTTTCTAAAACGTAATCAAAAGACCAATGCCTACCATTGATTTTATGCCCAATGCCGGTGAGTTATTGTTCTTGCCAAATAGACGAACATCGTCATCATAGATTAGATCTACATTCCAGGTGGCAGATATAATTTTTGAAATTTTTGCCGATAGCATATTCGATAGGAACACATCTATATTTTGTGGGTTGTGGAGGTAATTTGAAAACAAGTCAAGCCGGCTTTTATAAGTAATTGTTTTATTAAATTCCTTTAAATATTGTGCAGTAACAAAAGCTCCAAATTCAAGAATACTGTGTTTGCCCGGATGCACCCCATAAGCACCCTTAGCGGCTAAAGAATCGTTTTTCACAACGATCCATCTGGCCGTAGCGGGAGACATAAAAACGGAAAAATGGTCATTGGGTTTATAATCGAGGCCGGCACTTAGCAAAATGTAAGCAGGCGAGAAGAAGGCGGAGGCAAGTGTTTTTTTATCGTTCTTATAAGTGTATCCTTTGGCAAATTGAGTTTTAAAATTTACAAGGCCGGATACATTCCATTTTGGTGCAATGGCATAGCCGTATTTAGAAAGGATATCTAAGCGATCATCATTTTTGCGGCTACCAAGGCTTGTCGTATTTATATAACCAAAGTTGAGATCCATTGTGTTGTCCCAACTATGTTTTTCTTTTTTGTAAAATGCATAAGTACTTAGCATTGTATTGATAGCTAAAGAAAAATCATCGCCACCCGCGGCCCAATTATTCAGCGATCCCTGCGCCAGGGTAAAGCTATACGTACCGCCTTTCTTCCATGCTTTTTGAGATGTGTCCGCAGCTTCTTTCTTAATGTTTTTGGATGCCTGGGCTTGCAATTCTTTTACCGTTTTATCCTGCGCTTCACTTGCCAGGGCAGGCAGCAACCAACAAATAAATATCCACTTTTTCATATTTAAAAATAAGAAATTTAAAGAGGCCATTCAAGATATGCGCGTCAAATAAAAGCGGCCAGAATTGAAAATATTTGGTGAATAATGAAATGGGGAAAAATGAGCTTTTATAAATTGATTTAAGTAGTAACTTTATTTTTCACCAAAGAAAAGGAGGTATTCATGACATCTACAGATCCTTCATGGAAGCCTTCGGTTATTTTCGCGTAACCGGGCTGGGTCCATTAAAATATCTGCTGGCGCTCTTAAACGCCGGGGCCACTAAAATTATTTAGTGGCTTTTTTTATTGATGTATTTGCTGACCCATTTTAATAAAATATAAGTCACTGACCTGTGTGGTTAACTACCTCACTTTTCACCACTTTTTACTTACTTGCATAAAAGAGATTAGTTTTAACCAAACCGGTTATATTATGCGTACTGTAAAAAACATACTGGATAGCAAGCAGAAACCTTTTAATACAATTGAACAAAAGGCAATGGTGATAGATGCCCTGAGGATGCTGAATACAGTGAATCTTAGTTACCTCGTTGTAATGGATGGAGAAGAGTATAAAGGTATTTTCAGTGAACGGGATTATAGCCGCAATGTGGTGCTAAAAGGAAAGTCGAGCAGCTCATCTACAGTAGAAGAAGTAATGACCCATGATGTGCCGATGGTGAGCGAATCAGATTCTGTGGAGCAATGCATCAATATGATCAATCAACATAAAACCAGGTACCTGCTGGCTTACAGTGATGGTGATCAAAAACTGGAAGGCATCATTACTATACACGACCTTCTTCGGGAAGTGCTGAATAGCAAAGGAGATGCATTTAGTTCTTCGCTTACCGGTCAGTTAATTGATAATGATGAAAGCGGTATTTATTAACCAATTTTATATCTGATAGAGCGACATCCTAAATATAGAGTACCCGGTTTGCATCTATCCTACAGACGTTGGATAATTCTTTCTCTACATCAATTTATAAAAAAACGGCAGTCGTTATAAAGACTGCCGTTTTTATGTAAGATTTAAAGTTTAATGATTTCTGCCGGCGGTCAAAGGTTTTCTTTGACGGGTAAAAGTTCGCTGCTGCCCACCATTATTAGGTACAAAAGAACGCTGTGGCACCATCTGTTCTGTTTTTTCAAATGGATGTTCTTTCGCAGGTATTTTTTGCTCAATTAATTTATTGATGTCTTTCAAAAAAGCACGCTCTTCTCCATCACAAAAAGAAATGGCAATACCATCTGCGCCAGCGCGGCCTGTGCGGCCAATGCGGTGTACGTAGGTTTCTGGTACGTTGGGCAAATCAAAATTAATAACGTGTGTCAGGCTGTCCACATCTATTCCGCGAGCGGCAATATCGGTAGCTACCAACACTTTCAAGCGTCCACTTTTAAAATTATTCAATGCATTCTGCCGGGCACTTTGTGTTTTGTTTCCGTGTATCGCATCAGATTTTATGGACGCACCATTCAAGGCTTTACTTATTTTATCTGCACCATGTTTGGTGCGGGTAAAAACTAAAGTGCGCTTAATGGAATGTTCATTTAAAAGATGCACCAACAAAGAAAGCTTATCTCCTTTGTGTACAAAATAAACCGACTGGTCTATCTTTTCGGCTGTAGAAGAAACAGGAGTAACTTCCACTTTTACCGGTTGCTGCAGCAAGGAATTGGCAAGGCCGGAAATGGCGGGCGGCATGGTGGCTGAGAAAAATAAAGTTTGCTTTTCACGCGGCAATTCGCGGATGATCTTTTTTACATCGTTGATAAAGCCCATGTCCAGCATACGGTCTGCTTCATCAAGTACAAATATTTCTAAATGATCGAGGTGAATGTATCCCTGGTTCATCAGGTCTAATAAACGGCCTGGTGTGGCTATTAGAATATCAGTACCGTTGCGCAAGGCAAGTGTTTGTGTGTGTTGCGATACACCACCATATACCACCTGATGCGTTAATCCGGTATGTTTTCCATAAGATTCAAAGCTCTCATCTATCTGCACCGCCAGTTCCCTGGTGGGAGTTAATATCAAAGTTCTGATGTGCTTAAAACCGCGTGCGTTTTGTTTGTTTTCGTGTAAAATTTGTAAGATGGGTATTGCGAAAGCGGCTGTTTTGCCGGTGCCTGTTTGGGCACAACCTAAAAGGTCTTTACCATCTAATACTACTGGAATTGCTCCTTCCTGAATAGGCGTAGGAGTAGTGTAACCCTGGGTTCTCAGGGCTTTTAAAATAGGCTCAATTAGGCCCAATTGTTCAAATGTCAAAATCTAAAAATTATGTGTCAAAAATGCTAACTGCAAACGTAGTAGGGTAACCAAGAAAGAAGCTAGGGTTTTTATATCCTCGTCGTTATGACTGGATCAACTTTTACGGAATGAAGAGTATCTAGTCTGCTAAGAGAGAGTATATTATCGCGGTGAAGATAGGGAAACTATTATTAAGGATTTGGTAAAGAAGGCAAAGAAAACTTTACTAATGGGGCGCAAAGCAATTGTATTTTATAAGTACATAGTGGGTAAATTGCTTTCAATATTTTCATTTTATGAGTCGGCTTATTTCCCTGTTTTTTATTTACTCCAGTGCGCTCATTTTTTCATGTACGCCTGCCCGCAAACTGGCTGCTGTAACGAATGATGGCCAAATAGAACTGAATCTTTTGTTGGTTAATGATGTGTATGAAATAGCTCCGCTTTCGGGTGGAAAAGAGGGTGGCATGGCACGGGTTGCCACCTTGAAAAAAGAGTTATTGCGCGGCAATCCAAATACGTACCTGGTAATGGCTGGCGACTTTTTAAGTCCATCTGTGTACAACAGTCTTCAATATGAAGGGAAGGCTGTAAGAGGAAAACAAATGGTGGAAACAATGAATGCGGCGGGCATGAACCTGGCCATATTTGGCAACCACGAGTTTGATATAAAAGAGGCCGAACTACAGAATCGAATCAATGAATCGGACTTTCAATGGATAGCCTCCAACACATTTCATAAGGAGGTAAATGGTGAAAAGCCATTTGCTAAAACAACCACAGGCGAAGCTTTTCCACTTACCTACACTATGACCATAAAAGATGCAGATGGCACCACCGCTAAGATTGGATTTTTGGGGTTGACCCTTTCCGCTAATCAGGCGCCATACGTAGTGTATAAAGATGCTTTGGCAACAGCAAAAGAATTGTATCAAGGTTTAAAAGATTCCGTAGATGCCGTAGTGGCTATTACGCATCAGTTTTTACGGCAAGATGAACAACTTGCCCGCGAGATACCGGGCCTGGCGGTTATATTAGGAGGGCATGAGCATAATATGAAGTTTGAAAAAATTGGTAATGTGTACATCACCAAGGCACACTCAAATGCAAGGTCTGCATACATAGTGAAGTTGCATATTGATAAGCTAAAAAAGGTAGTAACAACCACGCCGGAGCTGCGATACCTCAATGATAGTATAGCCCTGGATAGTACAACCAATGCGGTGGTGCAAAAATGGAGTAGCATCGCAGAAAAGAATTACAACTTATCCGGCTTTGATCCACATAAAATAGTAATAGCCTCAGGTGATTCGTTAGATGCGCTGGAAGTAAACATCAGGGAACGGCCAACCAACTTTTCCAAAATTATTATTGCTGCCATTGCTGCTGCCGCACCAACAGCCGATGTGGTATTGTTCAATTCAGGTTCTATACGGTTGGATGATGTATTGCGGCCACCGATAACACAGTATGATATCATCCGTACCCTGCCATTTGGGGGTTCTATAAAAGAGGCTGATATCACAGGAAGGTTATTAATAGATATATTGGATATTGGGAGAAAGAACCTGGGTATAGGTGGCTTTTTGCAATTCAATAAAGAGCTTACTTATGACAGCACTAATAAGCAATGGAAGTTAAACGGGCTTCCAATTGATGCCGCAAAAACATACCGTGCTGCCCTGCCTGAATTCTTACTGACTGGAGGAGAAACTAATCTTCAATTTTTGAAACCTTCCAATCCTGAGGTGCTGAAAGTATATGATGCACCCGCCTCAGTGGCCGATCCGCGATCTGATGTGCGGATAGCAATTATCAGGTATATGGAAAAGATGAAGTGAAGTACCGTGCCATGCCGTATCAATTGATTTTGCTGACTATTTGGCAAAGCAGTCGTTCTCGATTATGGATGCATCTAAATTATTGGAAGCATTGATCTTTTGCACGATGCCCTTAAAAAAAATCTCAATAGCATTCCAAAAAGTAGCGAAGCGGCAACGGAGCATCGCAAGAAAAGCGGAATAGACATTCCGGTGCCGGCTTCATAATTATTTATCCTTTTTCATTACTGTAATTTTAATATAAAAGCGGAATGCTTTTTAATTAATAATATGCTGCAAGAACTGGAATCACTGAAATTATTTTTTGCTTCGGGAGGTACCCTTTCCTACGAATTTAGAAGAGCGCAGCTGCTGCTTTTGAAAGAGGGTATTTTAAAATTTGAAAAAGAAATACACGAGGCTCTTTATACTGATTTGAAAAAAAGCCCGGAAGAATGTTGGGTAACAGAAACAGGATTTGTGATCAGTGAAATCAATTTTACATTAAAACATTTGCGGCGTTGGATGAAGCGGGAGCGGGTAAGTACCAACCTGCTGAACCTGCCGAGTAGCAGTTTCATTTATAAAGAACCATTGGGGGTGGTACTCATTATAGCCCCCTGGAATTATCCCTTTCAATTATTGCTAACACCACTGGTAGGAGCGCTGGCAGCGGGCAATAGCGCAGTGATAAAACCAAGCGAACTGGCCCCGGCCACAGCAGCTATTTTGCAAAAAATAATAGAGGCTACTTTTTCAAAAAACTATGTGTGGTGTGTGCAGGGAGATGGTGCGGAAGTGGTACCACAGCTAATGGATCCATTTCGGTTTGACCATGTATTTTATACCGGCAGTACAGCGGTAGGAAAAGTGATATACGAAATGGCTGCATCTAAATTGGTGCCTGTAACCTTGGAGCTCGGAGGCAAAAGCCCTTGCGTGGTGGAGGCAGATGCCTCTATAAAAGTAGCGGCCCGGCGCATTGCCATGACCAAGTACAGCAATGCAGGACAAATGTGTGTGGCACCGGACTATGTGCTGGTGCACGAGTCTGTAAAAGATAAATTGGTAGAAGAATTAGGAATTTCTATCCGGCAATTTTTTTCAGAAGATGCTGCTACTAGTTATAATTATGGAAAGATCATTAATGAAAAAGCATTTAATCGACTAACGGGTTTATTGCAAAAAAGCACCATTTTATATGGAGGAAAATCAGATGCAACCAAGCTTTATATAGAACCTACTTTATTGGAATGTACTTCTGCAGCGGACCCTGCCATGAAGGAAGAAATCTTTGGTCCGCTATTGCCCATCCTGACGTACAATACGCGGGAAGAAGCTAAAACTATTATTGACCAGCATCCCAATCCATTGGCCTTTTATTTGTTTACAGAAAAGAGCCGAAGCGAGGAAGCGTGGTTAAAAGATATTCCGTTTGGAGGTGGCTGTATCAACAATGCAAGCTGGCATCTTACTAACAACCGGCTTCCATTTGGTGGAAGAGGAAACAGTGGATTGGGAGCCTATCATGGCCGGTTTTCCTTTGATGTTTTTACACACAAAAAAGCGGTGATGAAAACACCAACCTGGTTTGATCCGAATATAAAATACCCGCCTTTTAATGGTAAACTATCTTTATTTAAGAAAGTGATCCGATAACTAATGCAATAATTTAATAATAAAAAAAATAAGGATGAATTGCCCATTTATAGTGTAAGAACTGCACCGCAAAAGGGGAGTCTATTTTCTATATCTATCATACAAAACAACTGTACTATTTTTGGCCACTCAATAAAAAACAAAGAATGAAACTGGTATCATATATAAAAGACGAACACGATCAATTGGCGCTGTTGGTAGATGGTTTATTGTACAATTTGGAATTAATACACCCGGACCTGCCCAACAACATGAGTATGTTTTTAAATTATTGGGAGGAAATGATTCCGGTAGCGGAAGCAGGAGAAATCATGATAGAAGAAGAAAAAATTTCCCGCAACAAAGGGATTCCTGTTGATTCGGTAACCTTGTTGGCGCCAGTTCCATTTCCTACTTCCTGCCGCGATGCGTATGCCTTTCGGCAACATGTGGCTGCAGCAAGACGAAACCGCAAAGCAGATATGATTGCTGAATTTGATCAATACCCGATCTTTTATTTTACCAACCACCATAGTGTACAAGGACCTGGTGACGTAAGCTGCATGCCGGATCATTTTGAAAAACTGGATTTTGAATTGGAGGTAGCCATTGTTATTTGCAAGCAGGGCAGAAATATAAAAGCAGCGGAAGCAGAAGAATATATTGGTGGATTAATGATCATGAATGACCTGAGTGCCCGTAGGTTGCAGATGGAAGAAATGCTACTCAACCTGGGCCCAGCCAAAGGAAAAGATTTTGCCACTACCACCGGCCCCTGGCTGGTAACGTTAGATGAATTAAAACCGTTTGTAGTAGCGCCAAAAGAAGGCCACACCGGCCTTTCCTGGAATTTAAAAATGACCTGCACGGTAAATGGAGTAAAGGTGAGCGAGGGAAATTTAGCAGACATGGACTGGACTTTTTCTGAAATTATTGAACGGGCTTCCTATGGCGTTGACCTTTATCCGGGAGATGTGATTGGTAGTGGTACGGTGGGTACCGGATGCTTTTTAGAGTTGAATGGCACCGGCAAATTAGGCGACCCTAATTATAAAGAACAATGGCTGCAGGATGGCGATAAAGTAGAAATGGAAATAGAAGGATTAGGTATTTTGTCAAATACAATTGTAGGAGAAGAAACGGATTGGAGTCTTTTAAAACTAAAGAAAAATCTATAGCAATAACGAGAAAAAAAATCCCGCAAACGTGCGGGTTTTTTCATTGATACATATTAAGTCGACCCTTTTCAAGACCTTTGTCTTTTACCTATTATGACCATTGATCTTTCAGAGCTGAATCCCGGAGAAAAGCAATACTATCTTCAACACCTGATAGGCCCGCGGCCTATCTGCTTTGCTTCTACCATCAACAAAGGAGGGGAAGTAAATCTCAGTCCTTTCAGCTTCTTCAATCTGTTCTCTACCAACCCTCCGGTAATTATTTTTTCGCCGTCTCGGCGAGTGCGAAATAACACCACTAAGCACACCCTGCAAAATGTGTTGGAGGTGCCTGAAGTGGTCATAAACATTGTGACCTACGACATGGTGCACCAAACATCTCTTGCCAGTTGCGAATACCCGGCAGGAGCAGACGAGTTTTTGAAAGCGGGCTTTACCAAAAAGAAGGCTGACTTAGTAAGTCCGCCCATGGTAAAAGAAAGCAAGGCCAACCTGGAGTGCAAGGTATTAGAAGTGAAATCCTTAGGGGAAACCGGCGGTGCTGGTCAGTTGGTTATTTGTGAAGTACTTCGCCTGCATATGGCTGATGAATTGGTAACAGAGGATGGTAAAATAGACCAATCAAAGTTAGAATTAGTAGCCCGCCTCGGCGGAGATTGGTATTGCAAAGTAGGACCCGATAATTTGTTTCAGGTAGAAAAACCAAATACCAAATTAGGGGTAGGAATAGATGCCTTACCGAAAGGAATTAAAAACAGCACCATACTGACCGGCAACCACCTCGGGCAGTTGGCCAATGTGTGCGAAATGCCGGTGATTGATGCTTCTTTTGATAATGAACACGTAAAACAAATTGTACAATACTACTCGCTTAATCCAGCTGATATGGAATTTGAGGTGCATCATTATGCAGCCAAATTATTGAACGAAGGAAAAGTAGGAGAAGCGTGGCAGGTGCTGCTTTCCGCAGATATTTTGTAGCGACTATAAAATTTTACAACTATTAAAAGCTAAGTGAAAGGGAAACTTTAATATCCACTTCCGGCGCCATAGTAACCAAAAACTTTTTTCAATATTTGTGTGCTGCGGGCTACCGGATTTTCTCGGATGTTGGCTTCTTCTTTTGCTACCTGATCAAACAAAGCATCTACTGCTTTGCCCACTACATACCCTTGCAGATCAGGGTTTAGTTTGCGCATCGTTGTAGGAAATTTATTGTATGTATTGACCACCTCTCCATAATATTTGGTAGCGTCCAATTTATCCAGTGACTTTTGAATGATGGGAGAAAAAGCAGCAATAAGACGGTCTGTTGTTTTTTGTTTAAAATATTGTGTAGCACCATCCTTTGGGCCACGCACTATAGCCAGTGCATCGGCTATAGTCATTTGCTTGATGGCCTCAATAAATATTGGTTTCGCATAACCTGCAGCATCTTCCGCAGCCCGGTTTATTTGTAAAATTGCTTTGTCCACCATGCTGCTCATGCCTAGTTGCCGTAAGGTATTTTCAACGCGTTGCGCTTCCGGAGGCAACAGTAATTTGTACGCTTCATTACCAAAAAATCCGTTTTCAACATTCAGATTGCTGATGCCACGGCTTATGCCCTGGCTTAGTGCTTCGCGTATCCCTTGGGAGGCTTCTAACTCTGTAACACCAGTGCCTATGCCGGTAGGAAGAGGTAAATGTGACAGTGTATCGCAAGAGGCCAATCCAATAGAAAAAGAGAGGATCAATAAGTAACGTTTCATCATGGTACGAAGTTTAACTCCTGTTTCAAATAAAAGGCCAAAAAAGTTATTCTCTTTTATTGGTAGATATGATAAAGAAAAATTGAAAGTACGATGGGATTTTGTTGCATTGAAAAATTAGAATGGTGCAATTGCAAAAACAATTATAACTGCAACTTTTCTTTTCGGGTAGTAATGCGGTTGCGCAGGAACTTAA
>JBDSBL010000152.1:0-2695 GCA_039921625.1 Chitinophagaceae bacterium | reverse complement strand
GAGTTGGTACTAATGTTTTTTAATTGAATACTATCCGCTGCATCTATATAAGAAGGAAAAGCCGCCACTAATGAAAGGCCGGTAATTTTATCTTTTAATTGGAAAGATAAATAAGCAAACTCCTTTGGTTTTGTGTTGCACTGTTTGCGGGAACAATTGGAAAACGGTAATAAAAAAATAAGAATACAATATAGGAGTAGCGAAAGGCTATTTTTCTTATCTGACTGCATATACTATCCGTTGGAATGATTCAATTTTATATTCATCATCGTCGCTATTGATTGGGCCCGCTGTTTGGCTAATTCTGTTTTCTGACCGGCAAAAAATTCATCTAATGTTTGTTGAAAAAGTAATAACCACCGATCAAGATGAACTTTTTTAATAGAAGATAAAAAGCTAATGTGCTGATGTACTTCCATTACATTTTTGCGGTACGTATGTTTATTAAATAAAATGGCTTCCCAAAAATCAGTGATGAGGGGAATGTGTGTTTTGAGGTCAAGCGGTACCACCTCCAGAAAAAAATGTTTGATAAGATCATCTTCAAAAGCCTTTGAGTAAAAGGCCGTAAGCACCTGCTCAATATCTTCCCGTGTTTCAATATCGTTTGTCATTTTCATGTATCGTATTATTCGCTATGCGTGGTTCCTATCTTTCTTAAACTAGTAATTGCTTATTCTTTGTTTTTAGAATCAATTAGAATAGTTACCGGGCCGTTGTTTACTAATTCTACTTTCATATCGGCTCCAAAAATTCCGGTTTGTATTTTTTTACCTAAATCAATTTCCAACTGCTGTATCAGCTTTTCATATAGAGGAACCGCAATTTCCGGTTTGCTAGCCCTGGTGTATCCCGGCCGGGCTCCTTTTTTGGTACGTGCATGCAAGGTAAATTGGCTGACGAGCAATATATCTCCATCCACTTCTTTTAAGGACCAATTCATTACTCCTTCTTCATCATTAAATATTCGGAGGCTTACCATTTTTTTGCTTATCCATTCAATGTCCTCTGTACTATCTCCATCTTCAATGCCAACTAATACAACTAAGCCCCGGCCGATCTTTCCGCAAATTTTATCACCAACTGATACGGTTGCTTTCGTTACTCTTTGAATAACCACTCTCATAAAAAATATAAATGGCAAAAGTAAAAAGGTAAGACTTATTGCCGCGATTACTATTAGCTTTTACTTTTGCCTATATAAGTATGATAGATTTTGCTTCTGAAATAAAATTGCAAACAACGCGGAGTGGTGGCAAAGGCGGGCAAAACGTGAACAAGGTAGAAACCGCTGTGATAGCCGTTTTCCCACTCATGGCATCCCAATTATTATCCGATGCACAAAAGATAATAATCAAGGAAAAACTAGCTAACCGGATCAATAAAGAAGGCAGCCTGGTAGTAAAAGCGCAACAGCACCGGACTCAATTGGAAAACAAAGCAGAAGTAATTAAAATCGTAAATGCACTCATTAATCGTGCGCTGACAAGAAAAAAACTTCGCATTAGCACCAAGCCGGGCAAGGCCGCCCGCGAAAAAAGGATCAACGAAAAAAAAATCATCTCCCAACGCAAATCCGCAAGGCAGCGGCCTGATTGGAACGATTCTCAATAACTTTCTTTTTATTAACAGTTTTGTTATTGGAATTGGTACGCAGCAACAACTAAATTTGTTTCCTTCAAACAATCATTTTGAGTGGCATTAAGAAATTAGCAGGGCAAACTTTGTGGTACGGGGCCAGTTCGATAGCAGCGAGATTTCTCAATTACCTGCTCACGCCTTATTTAACCGATCCTACTATATTAAAAGGAGCAGCTTACGGAGAAATGACTCTTGTGTATGCGTTGATTCCTTTTCTCAATATTGTTTTTACATATGGATTAGAAACGGCTTACTTCCGTTTTGCAAAATCACCGGAGCAGCAAAAGGAAGTGTACAGCACCGCCACTATATCTCTTATAATATCTACCGGCATATTTACCACTTTACTTATTTTATTTAACCAGCAATTTGCCAACCTCATTGGCATCTCTGCTCATCCTGAATATTTTACCTGGGCCGCACTGATCATTGCTTTTGATGCGCTTACTACCCTATCTTTTGCCAAGCTAAGGTTTGAAGGGCGACCGGTAAAGTTTGCCACCATCCGCATTGTCAGTATTTTGATAAACATAGGCCTCACTGTTTTTTTCTTATCTGTTTGCCCCCGGCTACAGCAGCAAGATCCGCACAGTTTTATAGGCACTTTTTACGACCCCGGTAAAAAGGTAGGCTACATAATTTTAGCCAACCTCGTACAATCATTTATTACATTTTTATTGTTATCTAAAGAATTCTTTTCTTTTAAATGGAAGTTTAATGCAAAGCTTTGGAAAGAGTTACTCATCTACTCTTCGCCATTGATATTGGCTGGCTTTGCAGGCATGATCAATGAAACTTTTGACCGCATTATGCTTCGCTGGTGGACCTCTGCTCCTACTGCCGAAGCCGCCAATTTTGAAGTAGGAATTTATGGCGCATGTTATAAGCTATCTATATTAATTACATTATTTATTCAAGCCTTTCGGATGGGTGCCGAACCTTTCTTTTTCCAACAGGCTCAAGGGCAGGAGCCCCAACGCATTTATGCACGGGTAATGAAATTTTTTGTAATTACCATTTGCTTTATGTTTCTGGCAGTAGCCCTTTTTTTAGA
>JBDSBL010000151.1:0-4737 GCA_039921625.1 Chitinophagaceae bacterium | reverse complement strand
ATTGGAATGTTTCGATAATCAACCACCAGATCTTGGTAACCAAAAGTGGTTCCCCGTTCGGTTAGCAAAATATTATTGTTTCCTGCTGCTTTTATTTTTTCTACTGCAAACTTCATTGCTTCACCACTTATAAATTGTCCTTTTTTTACGTTGACAATTTTACCGGTACCCGCTGCCGCAACCAACAATTCTGTTTGCCGGCAAAGGAAAGCAGGTATTTGTAAAATATCTACGAAAGGTGCGGCTATATTGGCTTCTGATTCAGAATGGATGTCCGTGGTAGTTGGAAGATTTAATTCATTTCCTACTTTTTTTATCAGTGATAAACCAAATTCATCTCCAAGGCCGGTAAAAGAGGAATTGCTGGTTCGGTTTGCTTTTTTGTAAGACGCTTTAAATACAAAAGGAATTCCTAGCTTTTTACAAATGATTGCAACCTTGTTGGCCACTTCAAATACAAGGTCGTTGCTTTCTACAACGCACGGGCCGGCAATTAAAAAAAATGAAGATGAGTCGTAATCCTGCTTGCTGAATAATTCCTTTATAAATGGCATCATGGTACAAATATAAGCAGTAGCAAAAGGTGAGATTGCTAGTTATGGCTTCAAAAAAAAAGGTAGCAGAAAACAAATGTAAACTCCAGAGTCTGGATGCCTTTTATTCCTCAGGCACTTACTTTACATTTGCCGCATTATTTAAAATTCATGACGAAAGAAAAAATATTAGTAATAGGTGCAAGTGGCCAGATAGGAGTGGAGTTGACATTAGCCCTACGTAATCTTTATGGCGCTGCCAATGTAATAGCATCAGACCTGAGAGAGCAAAATCCATTGTTGGAAGGCACAGGACCGTATGTAAGTCTTGATGTGATGAATAAAGAAATGCTTCACGTTCAGGTCATCCGTCAAAATGTAACTCAGATCTATTTATTAGCTGCAATACTTTCTGCAACCGGCGAAAAAAATCCGGCTCTTGCCTGGCATTTGAATATGCAGGGATTGCTTAATGTTTTGGATATAGCCCGTGAAGAAAAATTAACCAAAGTATACTGGCCAAGTTCTATTGCTGTATTTGGACCTACTTCTCCACGGCAAAATTGCCCGCAACAAACTATTATTGAACCAACTACTGTTTATGGCATTTCAAAATATGCTGGTGAATTTTGGTGTAATTATTTTTTCAATAAATATGGTGTGGACGTTCGTAGCCTTCGTTATCCCGGGCTTATTAGTTATAAGTCTGCGCCGGGCGGAGGCACTACTGATTATGCTATCGAAATTTTTCATGAGGCATTGGAAAACAAGGAATACACTTCTTTCTTAGAGCATGATACTTTTTTGCCCATGATGTATATGCCGGATGCCATAAGAGCAACCATTGAATTAATGGAAGCACCAATGGAAAAAATATCCATAAGAACTTCTTACAACATTTCCGGTATGAGCTTTTCTCCAGAAGAAATTGGAGCTGCTATTAAAAAAGAAATTCCTGATTTTACTATTAATTATAAACCAGACTATCGCCAGCAAATAGCGAACAGCTGGCCGCAAAGTATAGATGATAGTGTAGCTGGCAAGGACTGGGGATGGAAACCGGAATATGACCTTATCCGCATGACCAAAGACATGTTGGAAAATTTGAAAGATGAGAAAAAAGGGAAGGAGTGACTTTACTAAAAACTTAATACATCCTGGATGGTAAAAATTCCTTTCTTATCCATAATGTATTCTGCAGCCAGCACGGCTCCCAGTGCAAAACCTTTTCGTGAGTGAGCTGTATGGATGATTTCTATATCATCCACTTCAGAGGAATATTTCACAAAATGAGTACCAGGTGCAGGATCTGTCCGTTCACTTATTATAGACAATTCATTTTCCTTTGCAACCTCAGTATTAACCCAATATTCTTTTCTTTTTATCTGATATAAGATCTGTTGTGCTAATGTAACAGCCGTTCCACTTGGTGCATCTAATTTTTGGGTATGATGCACTTCTTTGATCGACACATCATAGGTTGCTTGTTTCGCCATTAATTGAGCTAATATTTTATTGATCTCAAAAAAAATAGTAACTCCAATACTAAAATTGCTGGCGTGTAAAAAGCTTCCTCCCTTTTGCAAGCAGTATTCTTTTATTTGCGGTAATTCGTCATTCCACCCAGTAGATCCGCTTACTACGGGAACTCCAAAATCAATACATTTTTTTATATTTTGATAAGCAGCATTTGGAGTAGTAAATTCAATAGCCACCTGCGCTTCCTCTATTATTTCTTTAGTAAAATTCTCACTATTAGCGCTATTGATTTTTACTACTATCTGATGGCCTTTTGCAATGGCCACTTCTTCAATAATGTGACCCATTTTGCCATAACCGATCAGTGCAATGCGCATATTGTTTCTTTAATAATAAATTATTTAATTGCCAAAATAAGGCTGATCCCATTGGTGCCTGCAAGGCTGCTATGGCCTGCCTTAAATCGCAAACTTAGATCTGGGCTTACATCAAATGCTTTCAAATGCGCATCCACAGTAGCATCCACTACATTCAATCCCCAGGCAAGCATAAATATCAGTACGGAATAATCAATGCTTTGACGAAACTGATCTCTATTAAATCGCAACGATTCTTCTTCGTACAAAAGCAACCGTGGCTTTACTTTGCTATAATCTGTGGAGTCTTTCTTTGTACGGATATTGTATTTTACTTTGTAAGCGAGTTTTAGATCCTGGTAGGTAACTAAGTTGTGAAAAAAGATATAACCAGTGGTACCCACGGCTGCATACACTATGGGTATTTTCCAGTATTTATGGTTGTAGGCTTGTCCCCACCCTGGTAAAATTGCTGATTTAATAGCTGCCTTACGTGGAGAATGATTTTTAATAAGCGAGTCAATCTTTTTATTTTCTTTTGCAGATCCTACAATAATTTTTCCGGTAGAATCAAAAATTGTTTGTGCTGAAAGCGATTGGCAAAAAACAAAGGATAGCAGGATTAGCCAAAAAATTCCAAAAAAATATCGTGCTCTTTTAGTCAATGCTCACACTCATTTGATCCAGCAATTTATTCAGTTCTTCCAGTGAATAATAATCAAAACTTATTTGTCCACTTCCATTTTTAGAATGTCTCAGGTTTACTTTGGTACTAAAGTGGGAAGCAAGGGTATCTTCTATTTTTTTAAAAGCAGGAGGAAGGGTTTCTGTTCCTCCTTTTTTGCTCGATTCGCCTTCTCTATAAAGATTGCGCACCAGGTTTTCTGTTTGCCGCACCGATAGCCCTTTCGTTTTTATTTCATCAAATACAAAAAGTTGTTTGTCGATCGTATCAACATTGATTAATGCCCGTGCATGACCCATACTAATGGTACCATTCCGTACCGCTACCTGAATGTCTGGTGGCAAACGAAGCAACCTAATGTAATTGGTTACGGTACTTCTGTCTTTCCCCATCCGCTCGGCCACCTGCTCTTGCGTATGGTTCAATTCCTCCATCATGCGTTTGTAGCTTAATGCTATTTCCATTGCATTAAGGTCTTCCCGCTGGAGGTTTTCCAGCAAGGCTAATTCTAAAAGTTCCTGATCATTGGCCTGCCGAACATAAGCGGGAATGTCTTTTAAGTCAGCAATCTTTGCAGCTCTCCACCTACGTTCACCGGATATAAGGCGGTATTTATTTTGGCCAAGTTTAGTTACGGTAATAGGCTGAATTATATCGTGCAGCTTGATGGACTGAGCCAATTCCTGCATGGCAGTTTCATCAAAATCACGCCTTGGTTGTTTTGGATTAGTTTCGATGTTTTCCACCGGAATGCGCAACATGGTAGTTGCCTCTGCTACCACTGCAGATTGTATTTGCCCGGCGGTATTTTTTAAATCAGAGTCTATGCTTTGCAAAAGGGAGCGTATGCCTTTGCCTAATGCATCTTTATTTTGTTTTGGAGTACTCATTAAAAATTTCTGAATTTACCTGCAGCCTAATGACGATAACCAAATAAATAATCCAGTAATGGGATGCCATCAAAGCTGCATTCACAAATCTACAATTCAATTACTCTTTCTTCCTGAGTAATTTTTGTCATGTTGTTTTTTTGAAGAATTTCTTTAGCAAGGTTTAAATAATTCATAGAACCTTTACTATTGGCATCGTATAAAATAACTGGTTTGCCAAAACTAGGAGCTTCACTAAGCCGGGAATTTCTGTGTATAATGGTGCTAAATACAAGGTCTTCAAAGTGACGCCGTACTTCACCAACTACCTGATTGCAAAGCCTAAGACGGCTATCGTACATCGTCATCAAAATACCTTCTATTACTAATGCCGTATTCAATCTGCTTTGAACAATTTTAATAGTATTCAATAATTTTCCTAAACCTTCCAGTGCAAAAAACTCGCACTGCACCGGCACAATCACAGAGTCAGATGCTGTGATAGCATTCACTGTAATAAGCCCTAGGGAAGGAGAGCAGTCAATAACAATAAAATCGTAATCATCTTTTATTGATTGTACCAATGCTTTTAAAACCATTTCCCTGTTAGGATAATTGATCATTTCTATTTCAGCACCCACAAGGTCAATATGGGAGGGAATTAAATCCAAATTGGGAACTTCTGTCTTTAATATTACTTCCTTTGCGGTTGCATTATTCACCATACAGTCATAAAGGCTGTGGGTTACATTTTGAAGGTCAAAGCCAACACCCGTGGTACTATTGGCTTGCGGATCTGCATCAATTAATAAGGT
>JBDSBL010000150.1:0-12477 GCA_039921625.1 Chitinophagaceae bacterium | reverse complement strand
ATCTTCTTTGCTTTGTATAGTTTTTTCAATTCTAATGTGGCATTGCGCGGGGCCAACTTTCTGTGGGCGAAAGATTTATCGCAATATGATTCAATTGCGCACCTTCCATTTACTATTCCTTTTTATGGAGATCATGTGAGCTTATTCACCATTACTGCAGTAATCACCAGTTTGTTGATTTCAGTATATAGTATGAGTATGACACCGGATCAAAGTAATCCCGTGTTAAAGTACATGCCCTATTTTTTCCCAATCATTTTATTGTTTGTATTTAATAAACTTCCTTCAGGCTTAACCTGGTATTACACTGTTTCCAATATTATTACGCTTGCATTGCAATTTGTAATTCAGAATTATATAATTGATCATGATAAGATACTTGCTAAAATGGAGGCTAATCGCAAAAAGCCAAAAACAAAATCCAAGTGGCAGGAGAAATTTGAACTAATACAAGAGCAACAAAAAAAGGTGCAGGACACACAAAAAAGAACTCGTTGATCACTTGTTATTTAAGCCGGTTTTGATACCGGCTTTTTTAGTACGCAACTAAGTATGATATTTGATTCGTCTAACAAACAACTGATACACCACAAAGATGAAAGTAAGTAGCCTTTTAGCCCTGATTTGTTTACTGATTGCTGCACCAGGTATGGCGCAAAAAAAATTATCGGAAGGAACGATCTCTTATGATATTGTAATCAACACCGGTTCTGACAAACCTAGAGCTGAGGATTTTTTAGATGGAGCTACAAGCACCGTCTATTTAAAAGGATCAAAATCAAGAACAGAAATGGTAAGTTCACTTGGTACACAAGCCACTATAATAGATGGTGCTAAGAATACTATTGCTGTTTTAAAAGAATATGGTGAACAGAAATATCTTATTCAGTTGACTCCACCTGAATTTAAAGAAATTAATAGCAAATATGAATCCGTGAGTTTTAATTTTTTGGATGATACCAAAACGATTCTTGGTTATAAATGCAAAAAAGCTATTGGGAAATTGAGTGATGGAACCTCCTTTGTAGTGTGGTACACTACTGATCTTGTACCTGAAAATAAAGAATTTCAATACGCTAACAAATCGCTTCCCGGATTGGCTATGGAATATGAATCTTCTTTTGGGAATTTAAAGGTTACCTATACTGTATCTAAGATCAACCTTAATCCTGTACCGGCATCAAAATTTGACCTGCCTAAATCAGGTTACCGGGTAATGACATACCAGGAAAGTAAAGGACAATAAAAATTAAGGTTTTAATTGAGAAGGTCCAAAGTGAATTTTATCCAACAACACCTTTTTCTTCATTGGTAGGATGTAGGTAGTATTACCTTTTTGGTAAGAAACCGTTGTATTCAAAAGAATAAATTTATCTTCTCGCGGTGCGTCCAACAAATTATTTCCCCTAAAGTTAAAGCCAGATCTTAAAGACAGTGTTTTATATTTCTGTGCAGAAGTTTTTAATGAAAGTAAATTTCTATTGTGAGTTGTTTTGCTACCACCATCGCCAAGAGCGGCAAATGCAGCAATAGAAATGGACAATAGGAGAAGGGTAGCAATTTTTTTGGTAAGGTTTTTCAATATATTAGCTGATGAGTTCATTTGATGGATCAAAGGTAATATTTTTTTAACATTTTACAACCAATTTCATTCTTCCACTTATATTATATTAACGCTCGAACAATCATTTTGTTATAAAAATTGGTCTTTTTTTGGTTAATTGGTAACTTGTAAAGACAATAAATTAATGAATACGGACCCTGATTACGACGATACTGAAAGCATAAAAGAGCTTTTGAAACATTACAATAACCTGCGAAATGGCCACAACTCTGCCTTTTTAGAAGAAGACTCCTTTGAAAAGATCATTGACTTTTATGATGATCAGGAAGAAATGGCAAAAGCTTTGGAAGCGGCTAATATCAGTATAGAGTATTTTCCTTTTTCATCAGCATTATTAATTCGCAAAGCTGATTTATTGCTTGCTACTAGAAAATACAATGAAGCACTTTCCCTTCTGGAAAAGGCAGAACTGCTGGATGCCACCAATGTGAATTTGTATATATTAAAAACAGATGCCTACCTCGCTTTGGATATGCAGGAAAATGCCGTTGCGTTGCTGGAAGAAGCCATTACTCGTTTTGATGGAGAAAATAAGATTGAGCTATTGTTTGAATTAGCAGATGTATATGACGATCATGAAGAATTTGATAAAGTGTTCGATTGTTTGCTCCTCATTTTACAAGAAGAGCCCACAAGCGAAGAGGCATTATATAAAATTTGTTTTTGGACAGATTTCACCGGAAGAAATGAAGAAAGCATCCGGTTGCACTTAAAAATCATTGACGATTTTCCTTACAATGAATTGGCTTGGTTTAATCTCGGTGCTGCGTATCAAGGTTTAAAATTGTACGAAAAAGCAATTGACGCCTACCAGTACGCCACTACCATTGATGAAAAATTTGATTATGCATATAGAAATATTGGGGATGCATTTATAAGATTGCGCTGCTACAAAGAAGCAATTGAGGCCTTGGAAAAAGTGTTAGAATTATCTAAACCTGAAGAAGTTATTTATGAAGCAATAGGTCATTGTTTTGACAGGCTGCGCAATTATGCTCAGGCTCGTTTTCATTATCGGAAAGCGTCACATTTAAACCCTGAAGACAGTAAACTGCTTTATAAAATTGCGTGCACTTATTTTAATGAAGAACAGTTTGTCAGTACCATTAAGGTGTTGGACAATGCGCTGAAAATTCATCGTCTTCAACCTGAGTACAATTTATTGATGGGGGAATGCAAACTGCACTTGGAATTATACAAAGAAGCTATTCAATATTTTTCCACTGCAGTAAGGGTACGTCCCAAAAACATATCTGGTTGGGAGGCCCTTATTCGCTGTCTGTACCACGCAGGATATTTTGCAGAAGCTAAGCAACAAGCAATAGCTGGATTAGCCCAAACAAACAGCAACCCTATATTTTTATACTACTTAAGCGCCGTTTTATTTGCAATGGGAAAGGCAAAAATGGCCTTGCTGCAATTAGAAAAAGCATTGCAACTATCTCCAAAAAAATTGAAAAAGTTTATTGAATTAAATCCTTCCATTTTGCAAAATCCAAGAGTAGTGGATATGGTGGCCCAATACAAGCGCAAACGATAAACCTAATCTGGTTCCTTTTCTTGTCTTAAATTTGCGGGCATTTATATTTCAATAGTTAATTAATTCTTACAATGAATTTCAATCTATCTCAAATTCCCGATCGCAATGTACAACCTCGTATTGCTGGCCTTACCATGGTGATGGATAAAGGATTAAGTGTGGAGGAAGCAAAAAATTTTATGAGTGTTTCTTATCCTCATGTGGATATTGTAAAACTTGGATTTGGTACCGCTTATGTAACTCCTAATTTAGAAGAAAAACTTGAGGTGTACCGTTCCTATAATGTTCCAGTATACTTTGGAGGCACCTTATTCGAAGCTTTTTTAATTAGAAATCAGTTTGATGATTATATAAGTTTGTGTAAAAAATATGGCATTTCCTACATGGAGGTAAGTGATGGGTCTATAGAAATTCCTCATGCTGAAAAATGCGGCTACATAGAAAAACTGGCAGTAATAGGAACAGTATTAAGTGAAGTTGGTAGTAAGGACGCTGCGCATATTATTCCTCCCTATAAATGGATTGAATTGATGAAAGCAGAATTAGAAGCAGGTTCTACCTATGTAATTGCTGAAGCAAGGGAAGCAGGTAATGTTGGAATTTACCGGGGCTCAGGGGAAGTACGTGAAGGTTTGGTACAAGAAATTTTAACCCAGATACCAGGTGATAAAATAATATGGGAAGCCCCACAAAAAGCACAGCAACTCTATTTTATTGAGCTTTTAGGCTGCAATGTAAATCTTGGAAACATTGCACCAACGGAAGTACTTCCACTTGAGGCCATGCGTATAGGATTGAGAGGAGATACCTTTAATTTGTATCTGGATAAAGAAACATCAAAATGAGATTATATGGTTTGATAGGAAAACCATTATCTCATTCATTCTCCAAACGGTTTTTTACCCAAAAGTTTGAGGAACTGCATTTAGATTGCCAATACGAAAATTTTGAATTAGATAGTATTGAAGAAGTGGAAGCCTTGGTAGCTAAGCACGATTATATACTCGGGCTGAATGTCACCATTCCATACAAAGAATCAATCATTCCATTGCTCCATTATCAAAGTGCAGCAGTAAGAAGTATAGGAGCATGCAATTGTATTAAGATTGTTGATGGCAATTTGTGGGGCTATAATACGGACGTGATTGGGTTTAAAATTTCTTTAGAAAAAAAATTAAAACCCCAACATAAAAGTGCACTTATACTTGGAACGGGAGGTGCTGCCAAAGCTGTGGCTTTTGCCTTATCACTACTTGGCATTAGTTATCAATTTGTATCTCGGCAAATAAATGAGAGAACATTAAATTATTCCTCCATCAATGCCTCATTAATTTTGCAAAATTTATTAATTATTAATACTACTCCTTTAGGAATGTATCCGGATGTGAATAAGGCTCCAGATATACCATATCAGTTTTTAACTCCGGATCATTTCCTTTTTGATCTTACTTACAATCCAGATAAAACGCTCTTTTTACTACAGGGTGAAAAAATGGGAAGTGCTATATCCAATGGGTATGAAATGCTGGTAATACAGGCAGAAGAAAGTTGGAAAATATGGACCTGCGATTAAGGAGAAATTAATTTTGATTTTACTTCTTCGGGCACAGCAACTACTTTTTTAGTGGAATAATTAAAAGCAACCATTCCCGTTTTTGCTATCGCAATTATAGTTTCATTCCCGGCAATAACTGAAGTCATTTTATAATAAATATCAAATCCTGCCCTACTAAAATCATCAGCAGTTACATAAATTTTTAAAGTATGACCGTAAAATAATTCGTTTTTAAATTCAATACCAACATCACTCATTATTAAACCAACTCCTGCCATGTTCAATTCTGTCCATCCAAAAAAAGATAGAAACTGAACTCTTGCTTCGTGAATTAAAGAAAGTATTGAATCGTTTCCTACATGGCCGCCATAATTGACGTCCGTGATGCGAACCGGAATTAAAGTGGAAAAGAGAAAACTAGGAGGTAAGATTATTTTAATGCGGGGCATTAATTATTTTCTTTTAGATCTTTTAGTAGATCAACCAATCCGCCAAAATCTGCAGATGCTGATATTAAAGACGTAGCCATTTTGTGTTGTAAGAGTTCAATGTTTTCTTTACAGGCAAGGTTATTAGAAGATTTATAATTATCAGCACAGTTAAATACAGGAATCACTTTTTTTGACAAACGCACAACTTTACCTTTGTCATTAGCCATCGTTGTATATCGGTTAGCAGTTATTTTGTTGTTAGATTGAATGGTAGTAAAATTGCCTTTACTTTCTTCAGCAATTTTATTTTTTGCTATTTCTTCTTTTGCTGTGTTTGATTCGTTTTCTATTGGTTTTGATTTAATATCAATAGTAGAATTTCTGATACCGGATGAAACAACGTCTTTATCGTTCCGCACTGAAAGGTGCCCATCATTTTTCTGTGAGAAAAAGTAATTCACTCCAAAAAGTGCCAAGATTAAAATAGCCGCCGCAACACCAACCTTCCATACATTCTTTGTGCGACTTTTTATAAAAACAACTTTTGCTGTACTCTCTGGTGCAGCGTTTAGTTGCATTTGAATTTTGTTCCAATTATGGACAGAAGGTTGTTCTTCATAGCCAAAAAGTTTTTTAAACGGTTCACTTGAACTTTGTTCTAACTCTTTTTCTAAAGCAAGCCAGATTTCTTGGGAAGGTGTTACTTCGTAATTGTACAATTTATGTTGCAGATCGTTGCTCATTATTTGGGTAAGCTTTTCCTTTTTTCTATATGTTTATTTACCAGGTCCTGTAAAATAATTTTAGCCCTTGATAATTGTGATTTACTAGTTCCTTCATTGATGCCTAAAAGTTCCCCAATTTCTTTATGAGTAAAACCTTCAATGACATACATATTGAATACAGTACGATATCCTGGAGATAATTGTTGTACTAAACCAATTATATCTTTTTCAGCAAGTTGGTCAAGTACGGTTATTTGTTTTCCTTCAATGGTGTTTTCTTCTCGTTCGCTGATAGGCTGCAAATAATTTTTTCTTCTAAAGTGCTCTATAGATGTATTAACGAAAATGCGCCGTATCCACCCCTCAAAAGATCCATCTCCCCGGAAGCTATCTAATTTTCTGAATACTTTAATGAAACCTTCTTGCAGAATATCTTCAGCTTCCTCATGGTTACTAGCGTATCGCAGACAAACACCAAACATTTTGGAAGAAAACCGTTGGTACAATTGATACTGCATAGTCCGGTCCTCCTTCTTGCATCCTTCAATTAAGTCGTTATCACTGTATGTTTGGTTGCTTTGCCCTGTCAATTTTAATCGTTTAATCTTTGCTTATTCAAAAATGCTACCAGTTTATCTACTGCCTTTCTTCGATGGCTAAAGTTACTTTTTTCTTTTTGAGTCATTTGGCCAAAGGTTTTTTCAGATCCGTATGGTATAAAAACCGGGTCGTATCCAAAACCATCATGCCCTAAAGGACTGAATGCAATTTTCCCTGGGCAAATGCCTTCAAACAAATATTGTTCATTAATCCAGATCAAACAAATAATGGTTCTAAACTGTGCTTCACGACTTTCCGAACCTTTTAATTTTCTCAAAAGCTTTTCAGTATTTTTTACTGGAGATCGGTCTTCCCCTGCGTATCGGGCACTATGTACTCCAGGCTCACCGTTCAATGAAAATACTTCCAAGCCGGTATCCTCACTAAAGCAGGAGTTGTGTGTTTGCTCATAGATGACTTTTGCTTTTTCAGTTGCATTTTCCTCCAGTGTATTAAAAGGTTCGGGAATATCTATCAGGAATCCAGCTTCCTGCATTGTAAGAATGCTCAAAAACGAAGGAAGAATGGGCCTTATTTCATCCACCTTATGCTGATTATTGGTAGCAAAAATTAATTTCATAAATAGATCAAAGGCTAAAAAGTTCTTTTAAGGCATTCCAAAAATTCTTTTTTTCTTCAACGTTATTTTCAATCGCTAATAAAGAAGGTGCAGATAAAAATGTGAGGTTATTAAATGATTGGATCTGATAATGCTGAAAAAAAAGAGGCAATCCAAATTGAGTCGGGTCAAGGTCAAAAAGCAATACTTTTTTACTTTTTAATTGAGCTAAAATAGAAGTATGACTAGGTACTTCCTGTTGTGCCCAATTATAAATAGCCACATCGGCAATACTTAGTTTGCAAGCTCCTAAAATGCTGGTTAGAAATGTAAATTCTGCATCTGACAAAAACGCGGTGAAATCCTTATTGATAACTAATAATATATGGCTAAGGTTTCCTCCTAAATAATTAAGAGCATACAATTCTGCACCTGCTTTACCCATAGGTTCCACTAATACATTTGGGTAAAGGGAAGCCAATTGGTAGTTGGTTAGATTTATGTCATTTAAACTCATTAACAAGGGATTGTTATGTTTGTCTGCACCTTTTTTGTTTCTTTGCAATGATAAATTAATTTTTTATGCTTGCTACAATGGATATTGCTCTTACAAAGGTTGAGCGAAGTAAACTTCAGGACCTTAACCTTGAAAATTTGGCTTTTGGAAAATTTTTTACCGATCACATGCTGGAAGCAGATTATGAAAACGGTGAATGGAAAAATGTAGAGATCAAACCCTACCAACCACTCTTGCTTAGTCCGTCTGTAGCTGCGCTACACTATGGCCAGTCAATATTTGAAGGCGTTAAAGCCTACAAAGATGAAAAAGGGCAAGCGCAAATTTTTCGGCCACATGATAATTTTGCTCGTTTCAATATTTCAGCAGAAAGAATGCAAATGCCTTCTATACCTGAAGAAATTTTTATTGAAGGAATGAAACAATTAGTGTCTTTGGATCAGGCCTGGATTCCTCAAAAGGAAGACCACTCTTTGTACATCCGGCCTTTTATGTTCGCTTCAGATGAATTAATCGGAGTTCGTCCTTCTGAAAGTTACAAATTCATGATCTTGCTTAGTCCCACTGGGCCTTACTATAATGCGCCTATGCGGATTTATGTTGAAGAAAAATATGTTCGTGCCGTACCTGGTGGAGTAGGGTATGCCAAAGCAGCCGGCAACTATGGCGCTGCCATGTATGCCACGGCTCAGGCAAAGAAAAATGGGTATGATCAGGTGCTTTGGACCGATGCTTTTGAGCATAAGTATGTGCAGGAGATTGGTACTATGAATGTGATTTTTATCATTGGTGATAAGGCCATTACTCCAGACCTTGGTGCCGGTACTATCCTCGCTGGCGTTACCCGCAATAGTGCGCTCACTATTTTAGCAGATATGGGTTTTACCATAGAAGAGCGGCCATTGAGTATTGATGAATTAATAGAAGCATACAAAGCCGGAATTTTATACGAAGTATTTGGCACCGGTACCGCAGCTACTATATCGTCTATAAAAGAACTTCGCTACAAAGATTTTGTAATGAACTTCAATGTAGAAGAATGGAAAACAGCACCAATGGTAAAAAAGACATTGAACGACATTAGGGAAGGAAAAGGTGAGGATAAATATGGTTGGATGGTTAAATTATAATTGGTATTAATAAATTTTAAATCCCGAATCAATGCATTCGGGATTTTTTTGCAACTATTTGTGATGTTTTTTCGAATTTAAATTTTCAATTTTTGGTTAATCACAATATTGCCTTTACCTTTGCCGTCCTAAAAATAAAGGTTTTGTAAATGCCTACTATACAGCAATTAGTTAGAAAAGGAAGAGAAATCATCCGTGCAAAAAGCAAGTCAAGAGCATTGGATAGCTGCCCGCAGCGCCGTGGGGTTTGTACCCGTGTGTATACTACCACACCAAAGAAACCAAACTCCGCCTTGCGTAAAGTAGCGAAAGTACGTTTGACTAATAAGATTGAGGTTATTGCCTACATACCAGGAGAAGGCCACAATTTGCAGGAGCACTCAATCGTATTGATCCGTGGCGGTCGTGTAAAGGATTTGCCAGGTGTTCGTTACCACATTGTTCGTGGATCTTTGGACACTGCCGGTGTAAAAGACCGTAAGCAAAGCCGTTCTAAATACGGTACCAAGAAAGAAAAAGCAGGTGCAAAAGCTGCCCCGGCAAAAGGTAAAAAATAAATTGTTAGATAGTTTATACTTGCAATCTATTTTCCAGGTCAAACTAAAAACTACCGATAAAAAGAAATAAAAAAGGAGATTCGGTGAGCTAATCAGCGATATCCAATAAAATCATATCATTAGCGATGCGTAAATCACAAGCAAAAAAACTTCCTTTAGCTCCAGATCCTCGTTTTAACGATAAACTGGTCACTCGATTTGTAAATAATATTATGTGGCAAGGCAAAAAAAGCATTGCATTTGATATTTTTTATGATGCCATAGATAAAGTAGCTAAAACTACTGGAGAAGATGGTTATGAGATTTGGAAAAGAGCACTTGCTAATATTACCCCAGCGGTGGAAGTCCGCAGCCGTCGAATAGGTGGTGCTACCTTTCAAATTCCGTCTGAGGTTCGTCAGGATCGCAAAATTTCTCTAAGTATTAAGTGGATGGTGCGTTTTAGCCGTGAGAGAAACGGTCGTAGCATGGCAGATAAATTGGCTAATGAAATTGTGGCTGCTGCTAAAGGTGAAGGAGCTGCTTTCAAAAAGAAAGAAGATACGCACCGTATGGCTGAAGCAAATAAAGCGTTTGCACACTTTAAAGTTTAATTTTTTTATAGAGATATAAAAAAACCATCATGAATATGATGGTTTTTTTTGTTGGTATATACATTACTCGTTCATATCTGTATTGCCTCCAATTCCCTGGCCAGCATTTTCATCCTGATTAACGGAAGGCGTGCCTTCACCACTATTATCAGTAGTATCGTTTTTTCCTAAGGTTTCCCCCATATCATTTGAGGTGGAGCTAGTCATATCAGTTTCTGGCATATTATCAGTTGCATCCTGCATATCCGTTGACCGGCTAGAGTCTGCTGTACTGCCTCTTCCAGTATTACCACTGCCTCTATTTCTTGAGGAAGTTGACTTATTTCCTCCTTCATTAGTTCGGCTGCCACTTACACCAGATCGTGAACTTGAAGCGCCTTTTGATTTGGATGGTGCACTACCAACTTTAGAAGATGCATTTCCTTTACTGGATCCGGTAGAAGTTTTTTGGCTTGCCATTCCCTTAGAAGCTGTTTTATTTCCACTCCTTAGGTTAGAAGAACTGTTTTTACTTGCAGACCTACCCTTAGATGGCATGGATGATGCTCCTTTTGCAGCAGTTGATGATTTTCCTTTGGATGCTGCAATAGAATTGCTTCTCGATGGTGAAGATCCCTTAGATGCAGCTCCTTTGGATGTGGAGGATTTTGAGGCTGTGCTGCCTTTTGATGAAGAGATACTTCCTCTTGAAGACGATTTCTTGGCAGCGGTTTTCGATGCCGTACCACGATTTGAGGATGATGAGCCTCCTCTGTTTACATTACTTCCAGTTCTGCCGCTACTAGTTTTAGTTGCAGAATTTCTATTTGCCGATGCGCTTTTCTTTGAGGCAGTATTTGTAGAACGACTGTTGCCTTTAGAAGGCGTTCCTCCTTTTTTCGACATTTGCGTTTTGGATCCTGCTCCTGTATTCGAACCGCTACGACTATTTCCTGAACCACTTCGGTTAGAAGTAGAATTACTTCTGGAAGAACTTCCTTTTGAAGCTGATTTCGAACTTGCTTTACTGGCACCACGGTTTGAGGTGGAATTGCCACTTCCTTTAGTTTTACTACTGCTTACTCGGCCTCCAGAACTTTTAGTTGCTGTTCTAAAAGAACCTCTATTATTAGCATTGCTTTTTGAAGAGGCTCCACTTTTAGAACTAGCCCCTCTAGAAGAAGATCCTTTTGATGATGCTCCTTTGGAAGAAGAACCTTTGGAAGAAGCTCCGCGTGATGTACTTTTTGATGCTGATTTAGAGGATGTTTTAGTTGGAGAATTTTGGTTACTTCCGCTTCGTCCACTTGATGAAGATCTACTGCGGTTTTCTGTACTTTTTGATGCGCTTTTAGAGGAACTGCCACCTGCACTTTTAGATGCAGATTTTTTTGCGGCAGCCTTTTTAGTTGCTTTTGCCATGTGTAATGGGTTTTAGAATGTGGGTTAATAATTCGTCTTTGAAATTACGACGATTGTAAATGATTTGCAAAAATTGTGCGAGCATGCAATATCACTGCTATCACTATTATTGATTAAGTAAAATGAACTTTTCTTATTTAACAAACAAACTTTAAACGCTCTGTTATTTTGCGCTGTATTTTATTACCTTTGCACCCTTATTTTCGGGATTTACAGCATAATTTATATTGATTCTATTTTATAGCAGCAGGAACGTTTAAGCTGACTAAATAAAAATGGGCTTTTAATAAAAACTGATAATCCTGATCAACATTAATAGGTACTTATTCCACTATTAATGGCATTATAAAAAAGTACTTAATATTCAATTAAAATAAAAATGGCAGACTTAAGATTTCAAAGAAACTTTGGTATTGCTGCGCATATCGATGCCGGTAAAACCACAACTACGGAGCGTATTTTACGCTATACCGGTATGATCCATAAAACGGGTGAAGTGCATGATGGCGCCGCCACTACGGACTGGATGGAGCAGGAAAAAGAAAGAGGTATCACTATTACCTCCGCTGCTGTAAGCTGCCAGTGGAATTTTCCTACTATAAAAGGTAAGGCTGATGCAAATACAAAAAGCTATTATTTTAATATTATTGATACGCCGGGTCACGTTGATTTTACGGTGGAAGTAGAACGTTCCATGCGTGTATTAGATGGATTGATTGCCCTTTTTTCTGCTGTAGATGGTGTAGAGCCGCAGTCAGAAACGGTTTGGCGTCAGGCTAACCGATACAAAGTTCCTCGCATAGGTTTCGTAAATAAAATGGATCGTTCCGGTGCTGACTTCCTTAATGTGGTAAAGCAGGTAAAAGAAATGTTGGGTGCTAAAGCAGTCCCACTTCAATTACCAATAGGAGCTGAAGATGATTTTAAAGGGGTGGTTGATCTGATCAAAATGAAGGGCATTGTGTGGCACATGGAAACAGAAGGGATGACCTTTGATGAAATTGATGTGCCGGCAGATATGCAGGAAGAAGCCGAATTCTGGAGACAGAATTTAGTGGAAGCAATTGCAGAATATGATGATAAATTATTAGAAAAGTTTTTTGATGATCCAACAACTATTACGGAAGATGAATTGCATGAGGCTATTCGCAAAGCAACCATAGACCTAAGCATCGTGCCAATGATGTGCGGATCTTCTTTTAAAAATAAAGGAGTACAAACAGCATTGGATGCCGTTTGCCGTTA
>JBDSBL010000149.1:0-8841 GCA_039921625.1 Chitinophagaceae bacterium | reverse complement strand
CTCATTATTTGCTTTTTTCCTCCGAAGAAATAAAGGAAGGAGAAACAATTTATAAATGTGCCCCTCCCATCCGGGAAAAAGAAAATAATGAGGTTTTAAAAAAGGCATTAGGCAGTGGCCTGCTTGATTTTTTAGCCACCGATCACTCTCCCGCTCCTCCTCATATCAAAGGGTTGGATGAGGGAAATTTTATAACTGCCTGGGGAGGTATTGCCGGCTTGCAATTTTTATTGTCCGGTGGGTGGAGTAGTTTAAAAAAGGAAATAACATTGTCCCAATTCATACCCTTAGTTACGGAACATCCTGCCTTATTTCTAAACCTTCAAAATAGAAAAGGTTTCATCAAAATTGGACATGATGCGGACTTTGTTATATGGTCGCCGGAGGAAAGTACAGTAGTGAAATCCGTAGATGTATTTCATAAACATAAAATAAGTCCCTACATTGGAAAAGAGCTTTTTGGAATCGTGCGGCAATCGTATGTAGGCGGAGAAATGGTATTTGACAATAAACTAATAATTAAAAAAAACTGCGGCCAATGCCTAATGAGAAAGTAAAGGAAATAATAAAAGCAACACCTTCTTTTGCGTCCTTCACAGACCTTGCAGCCGAGCGGCTTGGTGGAAAAGTATTGTATGCAACAGATGATTTTTTTGCTGAAAAAGAAAATTTGATAGAGGAAGGCCGCGGTGTATTTATAGCAGACAAATATACAGACCGTGGTAAATGGATGGATGGCTGGGAATCGCGCCGCAAGCGGGATGCAGGGCACGATTGGTGCGTGGTGCAATTAGGAGCTCCGGGCAAAATAAAAGGTTTTGATATAGATACTAATTTCTTTCTGGGCAATCACCCGCCCTTTGCCTCCATTGATGGATTATCCATAAATAATGCAGAAAATATTACTAATTGGGATAGCACCACCATACCGTGGAAAGAGTTGTTAAGCCACTCACCACTGGATGCGGGCAGTCAGAATTTTTTTGCGTGTTCCAATGAAGAAATCATTACACATGTACGCCTGCATATTTACCCGGATGGAGGGGTAGCCCGGCTGAGAGTGTATGGAGAGGTATATAAAGACTGGAGCGAAGTAGGAAGCAACGAAGAAGTAGACCTTGCAGCAGCCATTAATGGAGGCAAGGCGCTTACATGCAACGATATGTTTTTTAGTTCTATGAACAATTTGATACTGCCCCGCCGCGGTATCAATATGGGTGATGGATGGGAAACAAAACGGTCGCGCATTCCAAAAAATAAAGACTGGGTGATATTAAAATTGGGCACACCCGGCACTATTAATAGAATCATTGTGGACACCGCCTATTTTAAAGGCAACTATCCGGATAGCTGTATGGTGGAAGGATGTTTTGCAAAAAGTGATGAGGAGGTTGTGGCAGAAAAGGTAGCGTGGAAAATCATGTTACCCCAACAAAAATTAACTGCCGATAGCGAGCATGAATATGAGTCAGAATTAATTAATAAAGAACCTATTTCGCACGTTCGCCTCACCATATTACCTGACGGTGGTATCAGCAGGTTACGATTATTTGGTACCATCCTGCGCTAAATTTTTATGGTAAACATTGCCGTTTATATTTTACTTTTTGCCATTCTTTTAATGCTGCTGCGCCTTACTTATTTTTTTCCTGCCATGGTAAAAAAAGAAGAGGAAAATTTTGGGGTGGATGCCCAGGAAAATGAAACGCCAACACAGGGATTTATTTATGCAGCAATAATTTTAGTCATCATTTCCCTCGCCGCATTTACTTACTATTTAATCAGGGGAACCGTGTGGGAAGGGCATTTAATGGAATGGTTAAATATAATCGTGCGCCTGATGCACATTACTTTTGGCATTGCCTGGATTGGTGCTTCTTTCTATTTTGTTTTTTTAGAAAATGCACTTAACCGCACAAAAAATGTACGGGAAGAATTAGCGGGAAACCTATGGGCAATACACGGTGGTGGCTTTTATTACCTGGAAAAATATAAGGTGGCCCCGAAAGAAATTCCAAAAGAACTTCATTGGTTTAAATACGAAGCATACTTTACCTGGCTTTCTGGTTTTTCGTTGTTGTTTGTGGTATATTATTTTAATGCAAAAGGTTTTTTAATAGATACCAATGTATTAGCCATTTCACCTGTGGCTGCCATATCATTAGGCATCGGATCTTTTGTAATTGCGTGGTTAACATATCACTTGCTGTGCAAAACTCCGGTTGTTAAAAACGGACCGCTCTTCGCGGCCATTGGATTTATAATCGCTACTGCCTTTGCCTTTTTTTACACCCATGTGTTTAATAGCCGCGCTGCCTACATACACTTTGGAGCTATGCTGGGAACGTTGATGGCAGCAAATGTTTTCTTTATCATCATACCAGCACAAAAAGCCATGGTAAAAGCGGCTAAGGATGGCAAACCACTTAATCCTTTATTAGGCAAACAAGCAGGATTGCGTTCGTTGCACAACAACTACCTCACGCTTCCAGTTTTGTTTGTGATGATCAGCAACCACTTCCCTTCTACGTTTGGGTATCAATATCCCTGGCTTATATTAGCCATTATTACGTTGGGCACCGCCGGGGTAAAGCATTACCTTAATCTTAAAGAAAAAGGACAATTAAATGTATGGGTATTGCCCGCATCGGTTTTAATTTTATTAGCGGCAGCTTTTATTTCAGCACCACAAAAACAAACGACAGTCTGTAAGCCGGTAGCCATGGGAGCTGTGTATGCTATTGTGCAAACCCGTTGTGTTTCCTGCCATTCCAGGCATCCAACTGATGATGTGGTGACGGCTCCACCTAATGGTATAGTATATGAAACGCCGGAGGATATTGCCAAACTTAAAGACAAGATCATGCAGCGAGTGGTGCTTACTAAAACAATGCCTCAAAATAATAAAACTGGTATGACAGAAGAAGAGAGAAACACCATCCGGTGTTGGATAGAACAAGGAGCTTCTTTAAAATAATTGTTATGACATTAGAAGAGTTTAACTCATTGGGAAAGGAAATGGCAGCACCAAAATTATTTAATTGTTGCGGCTCTGACCAATGGGTAAAAAGGGTAATGATGGATTATCCATTTATGTCCCTTTCTGATTTAATTAATAAAGCAACCACCGCCTGGTATGAGGATGGCAAACAGGAAGACTGGTTGGCCGCCTTCACTCATCATCCCAAAATAGGTGATGTAAAAAGCATTGCATTAAAATTTGCCGATACTCAAAAAGAGGCAACAGCAGAACAAGCCGGAATAAAGGATGCCGATGAAGAAATACTTGAAAAATTTAGAGCAGCGAATAAAGCGTACGAAGAATCTAATGGCTTTATTTTTATTGTATGTGCCACGGGTAAAACTGCCCATGAAATGTACCGCTTGTTGCAGGATCGATTAAAAAATTGCAAAGAAGAGGAAATATTAATTGCCACTGGCGAACAGCATAAAATAACCTTATTGCGGCTGCAAAAATTATTGGTTGAAGAAGACTGGATTAGTCTTAAAAAAAGTCAATTGACCACCCATGTTTTGGATACATCTATTGGAAAACCAGCGCAGCAGCTTACCGTCCGGCTGCAACAATATTTTAATAATCAATGGCAAACTTTTGCGCAAGGAACAACTGATAAAGATGGCCGCATAGCAGACTTGCTGCCTCCAAACCGGTTACTTCCGCCCGCTGCATACAAACTTGTTTTTAATACGGCGCCTTATTTTGAAAGCCACGGCAGCAAAGGCTTTTATCCATCGGTGGAAGTACAATTTGAAATTAGTAGCGACACTCATTACCATGTGCCTCTGTTATTGAATCCATTTGGATACAGCACTTACCGGGGAAGTTGATGTGTTTGAATTTATTTTAAAATAAAAAAATAGGAACAGCAATTAGTAAAGAAATAATTATATGAAGCGAACCATACCGAACAAGAAAAAGGACAAAATATTTGAAAAATTAAGCGCCGCCAATACTTCTTTTCAAAAAGAATATCCCGGTGAGAGAAAGGACCGGCAACCAGTACAAACGCTGTATGGCGGGGCCAATCTTTTCAAAGCTAATACAGCAAAAGTTTTAGGTGCCAAAGCATTAGAATCATTCCAAACTTATGCGCCCGACTTTATATCGTTTGGGAATATTTTCGGATTACCCGGCAGTGAGCAGTTTGACAAAACACAAGCTTCCGATGCACAACAGTATGCGTATGAAACCTTACCGCTGACAGAGCAAAAGACACACCCGGCCTGGCTTTCGGCAGAAGTATATTACAAGGTGGTACAAAAATTAAAGAGTGAAGCTATTGAAGATTTTCGTATTGATTTTGAAGATGGATATGGCAACCGAACCAATGAAGAAGAAGATGCTACCGCCATAGAAGCTGCTTCCGAAGTAGCCAAAGGAATGGAAGAAGGAACGTTGCCTCCATTTATCGGCATTCGCATTAAACCGTTTACTGAAGAAATGAAAGAAAGAGGTCTCAGGACTCTTGAATTGTTCATTACCACTCTTACAAAGAAAACTGGTGGTGCTTTGCCGCAAAATTTTGTGGTGATGCTTCCCAAAGTAACCATACCGGAACAACCCGAAGCACTCGCTCTCTTCTTTGGAATACTGGAAAAAGAATTGAAATTAAAAAAAGGAATATTGCAAATGGAGATGATGGTAGAAACTACCCAATCCATTTTGGATGCAGATGGCACCAACCCGCTTTTGCGTTTTGTGAAAGCAGCAAAAGGTCGCTGCATTGCCATGCACTTTGGTACGTATGATTATACTGCTGCTTGCAACATCACCGCACGATACCAGGAAATGGACCACCCGGTATGCGACTTTGCCCACCACATGACAAAAGTAGCCCTGGCACATACCGGCATTTGGCTTTCAGATGGAGCAACTAATACAATGCCTATTGGACCGCACCGTGGCGAAAATTTGACAGAGGAACAGTTGGCAGAAAATAAAGCAGTAGTACATCGTTCATGGAAAAAAGGGTACGATCACATCCGGCATTCACTATGGAATGGTTTTTACCAGGGATGGGATTTAAACCCCGCACAATTACCCATGCGCTATGCCGCTGTTTTTGCTTTCTTTTTGGAAAGCTATGACGATGCGGTAGCTCGTCTAAAAGCCTTTGTAGATAAGGCCGCACGGGCCTCTTTGATGGGTGATGTCTTTGATGATGCAGCTACAGGTCAGGGCTTGTTGAATTATTTTTTAAGAGCATTAAATAGCGGTGCCATCTCGGAAGCCGAGGCCTTAAAGACAGGATTAACGTTGGAGGAAATTCAGAGCCGATCGTTTAAAAAAATATTGGAGAACCGGAATAAAAAGTAATGAGTATCTGGAATTTTATAGCAGAAAAATTAGCAGCCAAAATTCCGGTAATGTTGTTATGGGTGTTGGAAAGCGAAGGCAGTTCTCCCGGCCGGCAGGGTTTTGCTATGGCGGTAAGTAAAAACGGAGATTTTTATGGCACTATTGGTGGGGGCATCATGGAACACAAGCTGGTAGAAAAGGCGAAGGTTGCATTGCATAAAGGAATAAAATTAATATCGCTTACGAGGCAATATCATGATAAACAACATGCTACTGATCGCTCCGGAATGATCTGCTCCGGAAGCCAACTTAATGCTTTCTTTCCATTAGATTTCAACGATCTTCCTCTTATCCAAAACATTATAACGGCTGAAAATAATAGCAATAAAATAGTAAAGCTGCAGCCTACCGGAATCAGCCTAGCCACATCAAACAAAGAAGAAAGTTCAACCGTTTTCTTTGAATACATAAGCGACGAAGAATGGCTTTATATTACCCCAATAAAAAATGAACCGGTAGTGCATATTTTCGGTGGCGGGCATGTGGGACTTGCTTTATCGCAACAACTTTCTTTTCTAAATTTTTATATTAAAATATACGACAACCGACCTGCTTTACATACAATGATGGCCAATCATTGGGCCCATGAAAAGCACCTGATAAATTATGATGCACTAGAAGAAGAAATTAAAATAAAGGAAGAAGATTATGCTGTGATTGTAACGGTAGGTTATAAAACGGATAAAACAATATTCCAACAATTATTGCATCATAAACTTCGCTACTTAGGCATGATGGGAAGCGAGGCTAAGATAAAAACACTACTTACGGAAATGGAAATGGAAGGACTAAGTCCAAGCCTTTGGAAGGATTGCTTTCTACCAATTGGTGTACTCATTCATAGCCGCACTGCTGAAGAAATAGCTGTAAGTATAGCCGCAGAAATTATATTAAATAAAAATAAAAACCTACCTACCGGAAGAAGCAATTTCCAAAGCAACTAAAGAACTCACTTATTAATACGGACTTTCCACCTAGTCGTACAAATACCATTAGTAAAAAGTACAAATACTGATTTTTATTAATTTGACTTCTGCTTTATTATACGTGGCATCCTGTTTGTGCACTATTATCCAGTAATAGCTCTTGCAATGACGCTGAAACATTTTAAAGCCCTGAGTCAATCTTCCCAACGGGCTTTTACATTAGATATAGGCATCTTCTTGGCGGACCGCCACACGGAGGACTTTACCATCATTTTGTATTCCCTTAATGGCTTCTACGTAGAGCTTTATTATCACAACGATACAAACGAAGTGGGATGGGTAAAAAGCTTTAATTCTACCGCTGAATTAGATCCCTATCTTTTAGACATTGATGTTTCCATCCTTGTATCTTCCTAATGTACGAGAGGTGACATTAAGTTATTTTTTTGACTTAGCGATGCCAAGTGTATATAGAATAATTTGATTTATAATTCTAAATCTTTAAGGAAGCTGAGGTAGCAGGATTTTAAATTCAGCATACTCTCCTTCTTTCGAATCTATTTTTAATTCACCGCCATGCGCTTTTATAATGTCATAAGTCAATGATAGCCCAAGGCCTGTTCCCTGCCCCGCCGGCTTGGTAGTAAAAAAAGGTTGCAATATTTTTTCCTGGTTTTTTGAAGATATGCCGCACCCATTGTCGCGAACTATAATTTCAATTTTATTTTGAATCTTTTTCGTGCTTAGCCACACAGAAGGTTCGAACCCTTCACCAAGCTTTTTCTTTTTTTCTGATACGGAGTAGAATGCATTATTGAATAAGTTTAAAAATGCCCTTCCTAAGTCCTGGCTTATGACTTGCGCTTCCACTATATTTTTATCTAAATCTGTATGCATGGTAGCATTGAAGGACTTGTCCTTTGCTCTCAATCCCTGGTAGCTAAGCCTCAGGTATTCATTAGCTAATGCATTAAGATCAGTAGCTTCCTTTTTCCCGTTGCTCGTTCGGGAATGCTGCATCATTGATTTGATAATGGAATCTGCGCGGTTGCTGTGAAAGGAAATTGTTTTTAAATTATCGTCAATTGTTTTTATTAATGAAGCGGCATTTTTAGAATTTCCTTGAGTTACTTCTTCATTTAATTCTTCAATCAATTCTATACTTACTTCAGAAAAATTCTTTACAAAGTTGAGCGGGTTTTGAATTTCATGGGCAATGCCTGCCGTGAGCTCTCCTAGTGAAGCCATCTTTTCCTTTTGAATGAGTTGTGCCTGTGCGGCTTCTAATTCAGCTAGTGCTTGCTCCAACCTTTGTCTTTGAATGTCAGTTTCTTCTTTTTGATTTTGAAGAAGTGAATAGGCTCTTTGTCGTTTCCTAATATTTAATAGTGCTATAAAAAAACTGCAGAAAAGTGCAAACCCAATGGCAATTGAAATAAGAACTATGTATCGGGTATCATTCATTTGAGGGTTTATAAAATGCTTTTGCTGTAAACAGGCAAAAGATTAGAAATGAAATTTTTTGTATAAGCCAAATCTCCTTTGTAAACTGAATATACTCCTTAAGCAAGTAAGGATAGTAAAGATAAATTGGAAATGATATAACAACGAACACACTAAGGCCGGTAACAATCCAAAAAGAAGAAAGGCTAAGATAATTTACGCCCTCCTGGTGTAAAGTGTAAATATAATATTGCAGGCAATAGAATAAGAGCAAACCCGCTTCCACAGCATGCAACCGGTTGCTAATAGACCTTTTAAAAAAGTCCTCAAAATAATAAAAATTTATAAATACAAACACTATAAACAAAACGGGAATGATCCTTTTTACTATTACTAAAAAAGGTTGTTTGAGCCGTATGAAATAAAGGCTAAAGAGTATTAACCTTATGATGGAGTGAACGTTATAAATTGGATTGTTGTTGTCAAAAGGCAAGGTCAATCCGAGCCTGTTACGCTTCCAAATAATATCTGCTGAAAAATTACAAGCCAATGCAATTAGCAAATACACAATCACAATTTGATGGATTTTAGGCTGCTTTTTATAAAACAGCAATACAGCGAGCGGTATGAAAATAGACCAAACTTCTGACCAGTCAACAAATTGCTTCCACATACATTTATTTTTTATTAATCGCTATCCGTGTCGGCAGGAGGTGAGGGATCTCTTAAATCAAAAAAGCCTGTAAGTGGAATAAAACCAGGATCGTTCACCTTTAAATCATTTGAAAAAACAACTCTATAACCCAGGTATTGAAAAACATCATGGGTGAATAACTTAGGTATAAAAATGAGGTATGTTTTACCACTTCCATACTGTTTCATGGCGGCAACAAAATCCTTTCTCTTTACTTGAAAATCACCTATAAAAAAACTTTCTGTGAATTGAGGAATATTGAACTCGGTAATTTTTAATATCAAGGGACCGTTGCTATAGTATTCTATTTTATTTTTTCCCGCCCAAATTCCTAATGTATTTTTTAGAACACCGCCTTCCTCAATTTTATAAAATTTAAAAACCAATCTCCTGGTTCG
>JBDSBL010000148.1:0-9920 GCA_039921625.1 Chitinophagaceae bacterium | reverse complement strand
TGGTTTGCGGGCATTCACACTCATTACCTCAGATACAAGGCCCATTGCAGGCAATATCACAATGTATACTTCCGGGTGGCCTAAAAACCAAAACAGGTGTTGGTACAAAATAGGGCTACCACCTTCGTTGGGTAATATTTGACCATTTACTACAATATCACTGAGGTAAAAACTGGTGCCTATATTTCGATCAAACAATAATAAGATAAAGCCGGAAAGCAATACCGGGAAAGATAATATTCCTAATATCGCTGTGAAAAACAACGCCCAAATTGTTAATGGCAATCGAGTCATGGTCATGCCTTTGGTGCGCAGGTTGAGGATAGTAGAAACATAATTCAAACCACCTAAAAGGGAAGAAACAACAAACAACGCAAGGCTAATTAACCAATAATCCATACCGGCCTTCGATCCTAAGTTGGCTGAACCTAAAGCACTTAATGGTGGATAGGCCGTCCATCCTCCACTAGCCGGGCCGGTTGATATAAACAAAGAGATGGTCATGACCACACTGGCAGTAAAAAAGAACCAGTAGGAAAGCATATTTAAAAAAGGTGACGCCATATCTCTGGCGCCAATTTGCAGTGGAATTAAAAAATTTGCAAAGGTACCACTCAGTCCTCCTGTTAATACAAAGAACACCATGATGGTACCATGCATGGTAACCAATGCATAATAAAATTCCGGATTTATATGACCACCTTTTGCCCACTTACCAAATACAGTTTCCAAAATTGGAAACGATTGATCCGGGTAACCTAATTGTAACCGGAATAAAACAGAAAACAAACCACCTACAATAGCCCACATGATACCCGTAGCTAAAAACTGCTTCGAGATCATTTTATGATCCTGGCTAAAAATATATTTTGTAATGAATGTTTCTTTTGGATGGTGGTGATGGTGACCATTTCCATTGTGATCAATGCCAACACCTTCATGTGCTACCTGGGCACCGGTTTGAATATTTGAATTTGTATGTTGCTCCATAGTTATGTCTTTTTTAGAAACAGCAGTTTCTTATTTCATTGATGTACTGGTACCCGCACTTTTTGCTGTTGAATCTGTAGCGGCCGGAGCGCTTTCTTTATTAGCATCTGCCATGGCTACATTGTATTGTTTAGGCTGGCTGGCCATCCATACTTTATATTCTCCTTCCGTTTCTACTAATACCACTCCGCGCATACTATAATGGCCTTTTCCACACATTTGGTCGCAGGAAATTTCATATTCGAAATCAGGTCCGTACTTTTCTTTCATTTGCTTGGTTGTGTATTTGGGAGTAAACCACATGGTAGTGGGTATCCCTGGAACCGCATCCATTTTCATTCTGAAATGCACTAAACCTACATCATGAATAACATCTTTTGCGTTGATGATCAACTTTACAGGACGATTTACTACTACATGCATCGTACCTGTAGCATACACATCATCATGATTTGCCGGATCATCCCATAGCTGCCCTAAAGGATTTCCTTTTGTTTCATTAATCTCTTTAAAATATCTTTTCCCAAATTCACCGTCTTTTCCCGGATAGCGGAATTCCCAATTAAATTGCTTGCCATACACTTCTACTACTAAAGCGTTTTTGGGAGCCGGGCCGGTGATTTGAAACCAATAATACAGTCCAAAACCTACCAGTATAGTAAGTACAATGGCAGGTATTACGGTCCAGATTATTTCAAGTTTATTGTTGTGTGGAAAATAAAAAGCTTTTTGATTTTCTTTTTCTTGGTATTTAAAAGAAAACCAAAACAAAAGAATTTGAGTAATAATAAATACGATACCTGTAATGATCAAGGTAATGTCAATCATTGTATCAATACGCTCCCCATGATCGGATGCAGCAAAGCCTAAAAGTTTTCCTTTTAATTTTTCATTGCAATACCAAACGCCTATTAACCCGGCGAATAAAAATATCAATAATAAAAAGGCATTGATTCGGTTGGTATCCTTTCTGGCTTTTTCCTCTCCCTTTAAAATGGCTACGTATTCACTGGCCTTTGCGATTTGAAAAACAACCACAAATCCTAAAACTAACGCAATTACAATCCAGGTTACTGACATATTATTTAATTAAAAGTCATCCCTCCCGTGCGGGATTAATCTTTATCTCTTTTAAGTATGATGTATAATACTTTCTTTAAAAAATGGGTGATTTATTGCATTCAGTGGCGCTTTGGCCAAGGCCCTTGCAGTAACAAACATTATCAACCCGACAAAACCTAAACCTATTCCTAAATCTACCAACATGAATGGTACATGCTCCCTGCTTATACCTGGGAATACCATTTGGTAAAAATCTAACCAATGACCAAAAATTATGAGCACCGACATCATGGTGATAGTTCCGTAATTTCTTTTTGCAGAACGCTTCATCAAAATTAGTAAAGGGGCTACAAAATTGATGACAAGGTTCAATAAGAATATACCCCGATAAGCTCCCTGAATGCGTGGTTCAAAATAGGTAGTCTCTTCCGGAATATTTGCATACCAAATCAGCATAAACTGAGAGAACCATAAGTAGGTCCAGAATATAGAAAACGCAAATTGAAACTTCCCAAGGTCATGAAGGTGTTCATTATTGGTATAAGGCAAATAACCATTGTTTTTTAAAAACACTACAAAAAGGGTGATCAACGCAATACCGGCTACAAAAGAACTTGAAAAGGTATACCAGCTATACATGGTAGAATACCAATGTGCGTCAATACTCATCAACCACAACCAGGGTATGGAAGACATAACCGTCAAAGCAAATAAGAAAATAAAAATGGCAGACCAAACTGTATTTTTCCAGATATATTTTTTTCCTTCTTCTGCTGTGTAAGGTCCTGCATCAGATTCTCGAGATATTTGGCGAATTTTTCTTCCTAACAACCACCAGCCTAGCATGGTAATAATAGTCCATACGGTAAAAAATCCTTTATTTAAAAATCCTGATTTGTGCAGCAGAATGTCATCATGCTTTACATGTTCTGCATCTGTCCAATGGTAAAGTTGATGATTGCCTCCAAATACCACTGCCATTAAAACAACTAAACAGATTATTGCCATTACCGGAACGCATGCAGAAATAGCTTCTGATACTCTTCTAAACGACATTTGCCAACCGCCCCAGGCAAGCGTAGTAGCACAAATAAAAAACATGACGGCATTGACCACTAATAAAAAGTAAACACTGTTTTGCAACAACGACGCCCAAAATCTTGCCTGCATATTAGGATCGCTGCTTGCGCCATGGGTAAAAAATAATATTATAATGGAAAGAATACCAACAGCCATCAATATGAGTGATATGCTATTGTATCTTTTTGGAATTACAAACTGTTCTCTCGTTGCCATTTCTTACTGTTTAATTTCTATTCAGCTTTTATTTTGACGTTTTAGTTGAATCGGTAGCTGTCGCTTTTGATGCAGTAGCTGTGCTGTCAGTTGTTGCTGCGGCAGTTGGTCCTTGCTTACTTCTAATATATTTTATAACCCACCACCGCTGTTCCGGCCGTAGTTGAGAAGCATAACTTCCCATCTGACCTTTACCAAAAGTGATTACGTGATAATAATGGCCATCAGCAAATCCTTTGGAATCTGCCGCCATTAAGTTTTTAGGTGCTGCCGGGTAAGGACCATCTCCATTTTTCCACAAAGGTCCATTGCCATCTAGCTTGCTACCATGGCAGATACCGCAGTTTACTAAATAAAGGCGCTCTGCTTCTTTCAACTGTACTTTATTATTAACTGTATCAAATGGATTTTTTAATGATTGGGCAGCATTCATACCTGCAGAATCTCCAGTAATGTGATAAGATAACATATCGCCGCGGGCCACTGTGCCTTCAACCGGCATTGACGTATAGTTGACACCTTCTTTATGAAGGCGTTCATAATCACCTATGTTATTATATCCATATGCTTCATAGGCACGGCTATACGCCATATCGGGCATATACACACGGCCGGTGCTGCGTTTATCGCTTCCGCAGCTCAACACTCCAACTCCTATGGCTGCCATTCCTGCTATAATTAAAAGCTTTTTCATTCTCGGTTTGTTATTATCGCTTTAAATAGTTGGCGCTATTGATTTATCCATTCCCCTTGTTTCTTTATCATACCTGCCAAGCCACCATCCGGTTTCTTTATATTCAGTACGTACATCGGCACCTCCAATACTTTGTAAAAAGCTGGTGGCTTCCCCTTCGTTAGTGCGGTCGTTGCATTCAATAGCCATTACAAACGTATCGTCGGTAGAACGGGCTAGAAAATGATCTTTTTTTACAAAGGGAGCCAACTGGCAAAGGTAGCAAAAGGTAAGTACCATGCCAATGGCGGAAAATAATACAGTTAATTCAAACATGATTGGAATCCAGGCTGGTAAAGCAAAGTATGGCTTACCTCCAATATTAAGTGGCCAGTCAGTAGTGAACACCCAAGTGATAAAGCTAAATGCAAAGGTAGTTCCGGTAATGCCGTAGATAAAGCCTGCTGTATGTAAGCTTGTATCGCGCAAACCCATGGCAGTATCTAAGCCGTGAATTGGAAACGGAGTATATACATCATGAATTTTGTATCCTGCTTTGCGTACTTGTTTTACGGCAGGAAACAAAACCTGCTCATCGTAAAAATTACTGACGATAAATTTTTTTACACCCATGTCTCTTAATTCTGTGCGTTCTTAAAAATTTAATTCCAATGTATTAATGTGCATGCGATTGCTCGTGTGCAAACTCCTCCACTTTTTCATTTTCTACCACATCCATTTTCTCTTTATAATTATCGCCGCTTCTCTTTAATATATGCTTGATCTCAGCTATCGCAATAACCGGGAAAAATTTGGAAAACAAGAAATAACAGGTAAAGAAAAATCCAATTGTACCCATAAAAAAGCCTACCTCCCAAATGGTTGGAGCGTAATAAGTACTCCAGGAAGAAGGTAAATAATCCCGGTAGATAGAGGTAACAATAATTACAAAACGCTCAAACCACATACCTACGTTTACAATAATGGACATGAAGAAGGTAACGATCAGATTTCTACGCATTTTCCGGAACCAGAAAATTTGCGGAAATAATACGTTGCAACTCATCATTATATAATACGCCCATCCGTATGGGCTGAATATATTAGCTCTGTTTTGAAAGAAAGCAAATTCTTCATACTTCACGTGAGAGTACCAAGCCATAAACAACTCAGTGAGGTAGGCAATACCTACAATAGATCCGGTAAGAATAATTACTTTATTCATTACCTCAATGTGCTCCAATGTAATATATTCCTGAAGGTTTAATACTTTACGGGTGACCAATAGAAGTGTTTGCACCATGGCAAAACCAGAGAAAATAGCTCCTGCTACAAAGTAGGGAGGAAAGATGGTGGTATGCCAGCCTGGTATCACGGAAGTGGCAAAGTCAAAAGATACAATAGTGTGAACGGAAAGAACAAGGGGAGTTGCCAATCCTGCCAATACAAGGGACAAACTTTCGTGGCGCTGCCAATGTTTGGTAGATCCGGTCCAGCCAAAAGCTGCTACCCCATAAAACATTTTGCGCCATTTTAATTTTGCACGATCTCTTAATGTAGCCAAATCAGGTAAAAGCCCGCTGTACCAGAATAATAGAGATACGGTAAAATAAGTGGAAATGGCAAATACGTCCCATAAAAGCGGAGAGTTAAAATTCACCCATAATGGACCGCGTGTATTGGGATAAGGCATTACAAAAAATGCCATCCATACCCGGCCCATATGCCAAATAGGAAACTGACCGGCACATATTACCGCAAATATGGTCATTGCTTCTGCTGCGCGGTTCACACCTGTTCTCCATCCTTGGCGGAAAAGCAATAAGATGGCCGAGATCAACGTACCGGCGTGACCGATACCTACCCACCAAACGAAGTTGGTAATATCCCATCCCCAACCAATAGTTCTGTTTAGGTTCCATTGCCCTACTCCATAAATTACTTCGCGGGTAACTGAAAACACTCCAAATAAGAGGAGAATAACAGAAATTATAAAACCAATCCACCAAAGTTTACTTGGCTTTGCTTCTACCGGGCGACAAATGTCTTCCGTAATTTGGTGATAATCTTTATCCCCCATTACCAGTGGTGGTCTTACCTGCGATTCGTATCTAAGTAGTGCCATAAATATTTACGATTTACGATTTCAGCTTACATAACTGTAACATCCATCGTTATTTCATCTCCAATTAATAGTGTCAACTTTTTATCTGTCTGTCAAAGAAAGTAAAACTGACTTCCTTTTGTTCTACAACTTAATCTTATCTATTTTCTTTTAATGTGTTGTTTCTTCTGGTTTTCGATTTGCCGGCATGCCTGGTTCTTCTGTTTGGCCGGCATGCTCTGCACCGTTTTCTTCTGTATAAGTGATCTCTTCTGTATTGCGTACTTTGGCCAGATAGTTTACATTGGGCAATGTGTGTAATTGCTCAATTACGTAAAATAAGCGGCCGGGATTTTCAGCACGTATTTTAGAAACAGTACTTGTTTTATCATGCACATTGCTAAAAGTGATGGCACTGGTAGGACAAGCCTGCGCACAAGCAGTCGTTACTTCATCTCCACCCAATGTTCTGTTTTCCATTTTAGCCTGAAGCTTTCCTGCTTGTAATCTTTGTACGCAAAAAGAACATTTTTCCATTACCCCTCTGCTTCGAACGGTAACATCCGGATTCAACACCATGCGGGTTAAATCATCATTCATTTGGAACACTACGGTGTTTAATTCTCCAACTCCTTTTTGATCTTGATTATCTGGAAAGCTATCAGAACCTGTATAATCCGCCCAGTTAAAACGGCGTACTTTATAAGGGCAGTTGTTGGCGCAATATCTTGTTCCAATGCAACGGTTATAGGTCATCATGTTGATGCCTTCGCTGCCGTGTGGCGTGGCTGCTACAGGACATACATTCTCGCAAGGAGCATTATCACAATGCTGGCAAAGCATTGGTTGGAACACGACAGCTTTTAAGTCGTCTTCATTTTTTTCATCACTCACAAAATATCGGTCAATGCGCAGCCAGTGCATTTCGTGTGCCCGTAGTACTTCATTTTTACCTACTACCGGTACATTATTTTCAGAATGGCATGCCACTACGCAAGCTCCACAACCAATGCAACTATTCATGTCTACTGACATGCCCCATTTTAATCCTGGTTGTGGATGATCAGGGTATAATGTGGCTTCTTTTGCATAGTCACCGGTTTTCTTAGCATAGTCTTTTGTCAGTTCGCCTCTTTCCTCTGTGTAGCGTTTCGGATTTTTTAAAAAAGTAGCCAAAGTCGTTTCCTTAACTACTTCTGTCCGGTTCTCGTATGAGTTATGTATTTGTGTTTGAGCAATTTTCTGTGTGCCAAACGTTTTATCAGCCACAGTAATATCTGTGTAATAATCTACGGTGGTCCCATTGAAACGGGCAAATGGAAAAACATTTTTACCAACCTCTGAAGCAGCTTTTGAAAACTTAGGACTACGGCCAAAGCCTACAGCTATAGCGATTGTATTCGCATTCATACCAGGCATTACTAATACCGGCAGCTGTACTGTTTTGTTATTAAGGGATAATTCTATTACCGGTTTATCTGGATAATATTCATAATCCGTATTTAATTTAATACCCAGTTCTTTTGCCTTGGATAAAGAGATCATGGCATAGTTACCCCAGGTAGCTTTTGTTACCGGGTCTGGAAGCTCTAACAACCAAGGATTGCCCGCTTGCTTACCGGTAGCCATCGATACTTTTTGATATAATACCAATTCATCCTTACCACCTTTACGGGTGGCAGATAATTGGGTAATGGCATTGCCTAATCCACCACTGTTAAATGAACCTCCACCTGTGGTAGTACTTACTATTGGAGCAATGGCAGCACTGATGGCGCGGGCTGTATCAGCCACTGCTGCACCTACAGCTTGGCCTAAAGTTGATTTACCACTTTCTAAAACACCGTCCTGCAATGCCTTATCCAAGGCTTGCTGACTACCTAACTTGCCCGTCCAATATTGGCGGAAATAAGTTTCGTAATCAGTATTATTTCCGCTCCATTTCAATAATGAAGTTTGGAAGGGACGTGTTTTAAATAATGGGTAAATAGTCGGTTGAATAAAACTTACAAAACCTGTTTTAGCTTCTGCATCGCCCCAACTTTCAAGGAAGTGATGGTCAGGTAATGAAAAGTTGCAAAGCTCTGTGGTCTCATCCATTTTTTCATTGAAAGAAACGGACACCTTTACTTTTTTCAACCCGTTAGTAAATCCCGCGGCATCATAAAATTCATAAGCAGGATTGGCACCATATATAAGCAAAGCGCCTACCTGGCCTGCATTCATTTGAGCTACCAGATCTACCATTTCTTTATCTATTCCCTGCCTGATGTTTAGTGTAGTTCCGTTGTTGATTGTATTTCCATAAGCGCCAACTGCCTTATTAATGGCATTCACCACCATTTGCACATTGGGGTCATTACTTCCGCTTACAACTAAGGCAGAACCATTGTTTGCTTTTAAGTCAGCTGCTGCTTTTTCAATGCCTTGGCGCAATTTCGCATCTGCTATGGAAGCAGTAGCACCTTGCCCACCCAAAGCCGCATATAAGGCAAGAGCAACAGCGCCAATCTCGGAAGGACGATGCGTGTAGCGCTCATCCGCATTAGCCCCTGTCATGCTTAGAAAACTTTCAAACTGGTAGTGTTTGCTCATTTTTGGGTTGCGCTCATCAATCTTGCGCCCGAAGGAATAACCACGGGCAAACTCAACCGGATTAAGCCAGGTGCCTAAAAAATCTGCCCCTAGGCTTACTATAACTTTTGCTTTATCAAACTGGTAAGAAGGTATTGCTCTTTTACCTTGAGTCGCTTCATTAGCCAACAACATACCGCTGTACGACACGGCATCATATTGCACGTGGCGGCTGCCTGGATAACGACCTAAGAATTGAGAAATTATTTGTTTGGTAGAAGGAGAAACAATGGTACTTGTCAACAAAACAATTGGCGCACCGCCCACGCCTGCTAATGCATTGCCTACCAACTGATCTGCCTGATCGTAAGAAGGTATTTCTTGAAAGGCAGCACCAGAGCGTCTTTGCGGATGCGTAAGTCGAAACGTATCATAAAGGTCAAGCACAGATGCCTGAGCTCTTGGTGAGGTTCCACCTTGTGTGTAAGAACAAAGAGTATTGCCTTCAATTTTTATAGGTCGGCCTTCCCGCACTTTCGCAATGATCGGAAGTACATCACCATCCTGCACATAAGTAGTAGCATAATATTTTGCTACCCCCGGAATAATATTTTCCGGTTTGTTAGCAAATGGAATGGCTTTACGCACCGGCACCTTACAACTTGCCAGCGTAGCGGCTGCCGTACTGAAGCCTAAATATTTTAAGAAGTCACGGCGGGGAGCTTTAGCATCGAGCCAGCCCTTACCATCAATATCTTCAAAAGGCAATTCTTCCTTAAACTCGTCTTTGTTTTGCTTTTGAAAATGGCCGTTATCATTCAGTTCAGAGAAACTTTGCCAATACTTTTTTTCCATATTAAACCCCCATCCCCTAAAGGGGAGCTTTGGTTTTAGTTTTAATATTCAAATACTGATACTAAGTAAAAAAGAAAATTTATTGGAGCTATTACTTCACCAACCCTCATTTTCCTCCTAACTATTTTATAAAAAAATGACTAATTAAACAATAACTTTTTGTGTGCAAAAAAGAGTGCCAAAACTGTTAATAGTGACACTTTTGGCACTCGGTACCACCAATGTTTTCTACCGTTACGCTGTCCATTTTACCAGACTTCAGGTCGTTGTGAAACTTCTCATATATGCTATAGAACTTATTTCCAGTACTATCTTTTTCATTGTAAAAATTAACCTTGGATTCGCGGTGGCAATTGATACACCAGC
>JBDSBL010000147.1:0-2585 GCA_039921625.1 Chitinophagaceae bacterium | reverse complement strand
AAAAAAAGGTAAAGAACTATTGGCTTCAATAAGGAGCAAGGGCCAATATAGCTTACCCATTCAATGCAGCGGCACCACTTACAATCTCGGTAAGTTCTGTGGTAATGGCTGCCTGGCGTGCCCTGTTGTACGAAATCTTAAGACTGCGCAATAATTCATCTGCATTTTCACTGGCCTTATCCATGGCCGTCATTCGGGCACCGTGCTCAGAGGCATGTGCATCCAAAACGGCTTTGTACAATTGCGTATTTAAAATTTTAGGCATCAACTCTGCTATCAGCTCCTCTTTATTTGGATCAAAAATAAAATCAGATTTTACCCCGCTTGTGCCTTTCTCTATTTTAGGAATTGGTAAAAAACGCTCTGAAGTAAATACCTGCGTAGCCGCATTTTTAAATTCACTGTAGATGATCTCCACTGCATCAAACTCCTTATTTTGAAAAGCATTCATAGCGGCAGTAGCGGCTTGCTGTACGTTTTCAAAGGTTAGGTTGAGAAAGATGTCTTTGTGTGTATCAGTAACTGTAAAATTATTCTTGGAAAAATGTTCGTACCCTTTTTTACCAATGCCCCAAATGGTTACACCACCTTTAGCTTGTTGGCTGCTGAATTTTTCGGCAATGGTTAGTTTGGCAAGTTTAATTATGTTGGCATTGTAAGCGCCGGCAAGTCCACGGTCGCTGGTGATAACCAACAACAACACCTTTTCAACTGGGCGCTCAGCGGCTAAGGCCATTCCAGATTCTCCCTCGCTGCTGCTCACAATATTGCTCAGCATTTCCTGCAATTTTTGTGCATAAGGCCGCATTTGAATAATGGCATCCTGGGCGCGGCGCAGTTTGGCAGCGCTTACCATTTTCATTGCTTTTGTGATCTGTTGTGTACTTTGTACCGATTTTATGCGGTTTCTTACTTCTTTTAACTGACCAGCCATGCTTTTACAGATTTTTTATTTTTTCTATTGAGGTAGATTTGCTTTTTGAGAAGCACCTCTCTCTTTAGGGCGGCAAAGGTAAGTCACAGACATTAAATATCCATACGGTTTCAAATAGTGAAAATGGTAGCGTTCAGATTTATAATCAGAATAATTTTATAGATGGAAATAAAGCAGGCTTTATCTAAAGAAGAATTTATTGACTGCTGGGAGGTGGTGCAGGAGTTTAGGCCACTTTTGCCATTAGATCAATTTTTGACCTTGGTGCTGCAAATGCTGGATGAGAGTTATAAAATGATTTTTATAGAAAAGGACGGAAAGGCAATCTCCATTTGCGGCTATCGGTATACTACCATGCTGCAACGGGGCCGCAGTATCTATATTGATGATTGGTACACCTTGGCAGCGGAAAGAGGAAAAGGTTACGGTTCTACTTTGCTAAATCATGTTCTTTTGGAAGCCCGCGAAAACAACCTGCAAAGTATTCATCTGGATAGTGGGCATTCCCATTTTGTTGCACACAGAATACTCCTGAATAAAGGATTTAAAATAACGGAACATCATTTATCTATTGAATTTTTTTATTAGGGAGCTTAACCTGCTCCAAGAGTGTGAGGAAAGATTTTAAAGAAAGGCATTAATGTTAAATTAAAATTGGAATAGGAATATTGCTTTTTTCAGCCGTAAATTACACTAGTCTTATTGCCAGTACCGGCAGTAAAAAACGGATTCTTCAATCATTAAATTTATTCTATGAACCTGATGGATTTTCTAGCTATTTTATTGGGAGGCAAACAACCAACTTTAGTGCCTGTACCTATCAAAAACGAACAGGAAAAAAGATAACCTTAATAAAAAGCTTTACGTAAAAACATATTGAATGCAGCCTCCAGAGGCTGCATTCTTTTTTTCAAAATGAATAAATTTTATTCTCACCATTAAGAAAAAAAATAAAAAAATAATGCACCTGCAAGAGCAGCTATCAAAGTGTTTAGAAAATTAACGGCGTTGTTTTTAATTATATTTTTTCGCTCCAATGTGGCTCCTAATATAGAATCTGAAAGATTGCCGATGGTGCCGGCTATTATTATCCATAAAAAAGAAAAGCCCCAACCCAGACCAATAGAATAAATAACAGCGATAAGGATGCTTCCTAAAAAACCAATCACCGTTCCTTCTGCACTGATCACACCATTCCGGCCTCGTTCGTCTTTTTGAAGCGTAAGGATATTATAAAATTTTCTTCCATACACATTTCCTAATTCAGACGATAGCGTGTCTGCCGTGGCGGAAGAAAAACTACTTGCCATCATGAGTTGAAGAATTATTTTTTGTTGCGGAAATAGTAAAACCATCATCCCTAATAATCCTGCTACACCTGCATTTGCCAGCACCTGCCCTGCTCTTCTTTTACCTTTGTCTCTTTCGGCAATAGTTTGCAATTGTTTTCTTTCCATCTTCCACGAAGTAGCCGCTGTGCCTAAAATGAAAAAAGCAACAATCATGGCAATGCCTGTTGCCCCTGCACCTATAAAAATAAAATAACCAATGACGCCACCTACCAAAGCGGCCGGCAGGGTGAGCTTGCGGGCCCATACACTTAACAACATAGAAATGATCAGAAAAAAGAATAAAATCAGATAAGACGTAG
>JBDSBL010000146.1:0-3125 GCA_039921625.1 Chitinophagaceae bacterium | reverse complement strand
CCCATACATTAAAAGTGTATTGCTCTACCAACTGAGCTACGAGATCATTCCCTTGATTTGGGATGGCAAAAATATTGTCATCTGCTATTCTATCCAAAATTATTTAGTATATTATTGTAATTTCTTTTTTTACCCCACCTCTTGGTTGCCATTCTATCAAAAACAATATCTTTTTTCCGTTAGGTTTGCGCCTTTAAATTCTTAATTAATGCCAGATTTTTTTTACAATAAAGTAGTAGTGATTACAGGCGGCAGCGACGGAATTGGGAAAGCTTTAGTAACGCTATTAATACAAAAAGGAGCCAAAGTAGCTACCTGTGGCCGCCACCACGATAAACTATACAACCTGCAAGCAGAATATCCTTCACATCCTTTACATACAGTGGTGGCCGATGTGAGCAATGAAAATGATTGCCGCCATTTTATTGAGTCAACTATTAAAATGTTTGGAAGTATTGATATTTTAATAAACAATGCTGGTGTTTCCATGCGGGGCTTGTTGCAGGAAACAGAAATTGATGTATTTCATAGATTAATGAATGTGAATTTCTTTGGTGCTTTGTATTGTACCAAGTTTGCACTTGATTCGCTAATTGCGCAAGGCGGTACTATAGTCGGCATTTCGTCTGTGGCAGGGTATCGCGGGCTACCGGGCCGCAGTGGATATTCTGCATCGAAGCATGCTTTGCAAGGTTGGTTGGAGGCTATCCGGTCAGAATTATTAGGCAGCGTGCATGTGATGTGGGTGTGTCCTGGTTTTACAACTTCCAATATTAGAAATGTAGCGCTTAACAAAGAAGGAAAGCCGCAAGGTGAAAGCCCGCTGGATGAAAAATCATTAATGTCGTCAGCTGAATGTGCCGACCATATACTTAAAGCAATTGAAAAAAGAAAGCGAACATTAGTGCTTACATTTAAAGGAAAACAAACCATTTTTCTAAACAGATTTTTCCCAGCTTTGGCAGATAAGCTAGTGAAGAATTTTTTTATTAAAGATGGAAAGCTTATTAAATAAAATGAGACTGAATGCCTTAGTTTGCTTCACTATTTTTTATTCCTTATTTCTTACTTAATATCCAATTTTAAATATTTTGCATTCATGCCCTTAGTGACCCTAACATCAGATATTGGCCAGCAGGATTACCTGATTGGTGCTATAAAGGGTCGTTTATTACGGATCAATCCTCAGTTTGATATTGTAGATATTTCGCACAGCCTTTCTCCATTCAATTATCCGCAAGCTGCCTATGTGTGCCGCAGTGCCATTAAAAACTTTCCGGAGTTTACCTATCACATTATTTTAATAAATCTTTTTGAATCAAAGCCGGACCAAATGTTGTTTGCATTCGACAAAGATCAATATGTGCTTTGTGCAGATAATGGGTTGCTTGAAATGGTGTTGGAAGACAAACCGGAAATGGTAATTGGCATACCGCTGGATAAGTCAGCCATTAAAAATACGTTGTATTGCGTAGATGTGGCAGCTAAGGCCATCACGCAACTAGTGAATGGCGCACCCATTCAATCCATAGGCATTCCGGACACTTCTTACATTGAGAAAAATCCGCTGAAACCATTGTTGGGAGAAGATTGGATTGAAGGACAAATTATATTTATTGACAATTTTGAAAACGTCATCGTCAACATAACGCAAGAGCAATTTGAACAACAGAGAAAAGGCCGGAGATTCAAAATAGTTTTTAAAAGAGATGAGGTGATTGACCGCATCAGTGGCTCTTATGCCGATGTGGCACAAGGAGAAAAATTAGTCCTATTTAATAGCGCCGGCTATATGGAAATAGCAATAAATAAAGGAAATGCCGCAGGCTTGTTTGGGTTAAAAGGCTATTCTGAAAGCAATACGCAAGTAAGCACTTTGGTGCAAAGCAGGCTATTTTACCAAACTGTAAAAGTGTATTTTACTTCATGATCCTTCGCATTGTAAAAATGGTATTCCTTACTTCAGAAATAGAGTCTTTTAAACATTTATTTGAAGAGCGAAAACAATTGATCCGCAATTTTGAAGGCTGCACTCACCTGGAGCTTTGGCAAGATGTAGCCAACCCTTCTAATTTTTTTACTTACAGCTGGTGGCAAAGTAAAGAAGCCTTGGATCTTTATCGTCAGTCCTCATTTTTTGAAGATACCTGGCAGCAAACAAAGCAAAAATTTGCCGGCAAACCGGAAGCATGGACAGTGGATCAAATCCATATTTTAAAATGAGGATTGCTGCATTTTAGTAAACTATTCAGTAACCATCTTTTATATAAATTCCAGTCGTCGAGGTTAAAAAAAGAGATGGTTCAAATTTTAAAATGGAACAATTAATATTCCTTTTAACATTTACGGTATTCTTTTGCACTTAATTTAGCCTCTTCCCTATTTTTGCCCAGTTTTTATAAACCTAGACCTCCAGTATGACATTCAAAAAAGTAAACAATATTACCGGATGGGTAATATGTGCTATTGCCTCCCTTGTGTATATTCTATCCGCAGAAGCAAATGGCAGTTTTTGGGATTGTGGCGAGTTTGTAGCAAGTGCTTTTAAATTGCAATTGCCTCACCCTCCAGGTGCTCCTTTATTCACGCTTATCGGTCGTTTTTTTATTGTTCTTTTTGGTGATAATCCGGCAAATGCTGCAAAAGCAGTTAACGTGATGAGTGCATTTGCCAGTGGATTTACCATCTTGTTTTTATTTTGGAGTGTTACCCATTTTGCCCGCAAATTATTAGTTGGTATTAATGAAGAACCAAACCAAAATCAGATGTACACAATAATGGGAGCCGGTATTGTGGGTGCTTTGGCGTACACTTTTTCTGATTCATTTTGGTACAGTGCGGTTGAAGGAGAAGTTTATGCACTATCATCTTTCTTTACTGCCTTGGTTTTTTGGGCTATTTTAAAATGGGAAAGAGCAGATGATTATGCCGGAAGTGATCGGGTATTGAGAGCCCGTGCGGACCGTTGGATCATTTTTATTTTCTTTATGATGGGCCTTTCTATCGGCGTTCACTTACTTGGGTTACTTTGTATTCCAGCCATTGTAATGATCTATTATTTCAAGCGCTACAATTATACCCGCAAAGGCGCCATCCTGGCGTTTCTTATTGGCTGTGCCATTACA
>JBDSBL010000145.1:0-10012 GCA_039921625.1 Chitinophagaceae bacterium | reverse complement strand
GTCAGATTTCCTACCAAACCAATAACCCACAAAGTTGCCGGCTATACCTGCAGCGGATATCAACACAATCCAAAAAGCTAAATTGACGAACGGCAAAGAGAATGGAGCCATGGTGTTGGCAATCACCATTCCGGCTATAAAAAGCAAAGAATCTCCCGGTAAAAAAAAGCCAAAAAACAAACCTGTTTCTATGAATACAATGAGGACTACTATATATAATCCGCCATGAAGCATGATCCACTCAGGACTGGTAAGGTGTTTAAAAAAGTCGATGAAAGTTTGCATGATAATTCAGTTATGTTTCAAAAATTTTAAGCTATTGCATTCACTCTTTGTCATTAAAGTTTGCATGCATTGCCAATTTAATTTTTGCTAAAAAATTTAATCGATTGCTTTACTAGTTGTTGTATTAAAAGGATCAAAAAAGCAATAGTATGTTGTGGTGAAGTTGGTTTGCTGCAGTAGCAACCACCTAAAATTTAAGGGAGTAAAAGATTTAAAAAGCCTTAGTTAATAAAAAAAATAAGGCTTTATAAATAAGAAGGAATCTAAAATAAATGGTATTGAAAAAGGGCTGTGTAATAACCTGGTGGAGGTAAAAATTCGAATACAGTGAGGTACTTTTTTTGACTGCCTGTAAATGCCTTATATACCATTAACTGCATTCGAGTAAAGGATTTTTTATTTACTCTATAACCCTGTTTAGTTATTGCCAGATTTACTGGCTGATTTAAAAAAGTAGGGGAAGCAGCATGGTTCTCTTCTTCTGCTTCAATGGCTTTTGGAAATTGTCCATTTCTTGCGGAAATGGTATCGTCTATCTGTGAAGCCAGATGAAAAATAGGCGCAGCCACACAAACACCATTGATTAAAACAAAGAGCAGACAAAGAAACTGTAATCTAAATTGTATGTGTGGTAACCGAACCATTAATGGGGCAAAACTATCCGAAAAATGGTTTGACAGTTGTTATTTATTTAATAAACTTAACGACGCCGGCTTGTAAGGTGGACTGTACTGGATTCGAACCAGTGACCCCTACTCTGTCAAAGTAATGCTCTAAACCAACTGAGCTAACAGTCCTTTTTATTATCTCGATTTTCTTCGTTCCAGTTCTTTTTTTATCAGGCCCAATTCACGGCTTGTTTGCCCACCAACGGAAGTATTTTCCTGTGCCCGACGCATCAGGTAAGGTATCACATCTTTTATAGGTCCAAAAGGAAGGTACTTACTAACACTGCAACCTGCATTGGCCAAATTAAAAGTTATGTTATCACTCATGCCATAAAGCTGGCTAAAATGAATTCTTTTACTATTCAAAGCCAATCCATTTTCTTCCATCAACTGCACGCCAAGAAGGTTGCTTTGCTCATTGTGTGTAGCAATCACTACTGCCACTTTATCAATATGGCTAATGCAAAATTGAATGGCTTCATTATAATCTTTGTCCGTTGCTGCTTTGGTAGCTTGTATGGGGGACGCATAACCTTTTTCTTCGGCTCTCCTTCTTTCCTTTTCCATATATGCCCCACGCACCAGTTTCGCCCCTAGGATAAAGCCTCTTTCTTCGGCGGCGGCAAAAGATTTTTTTAAAAACTGAAGCCGGTCGTGGCGGTACATCTGCAAGGTGTTATAAACAACTGCTTTCTCTTTATTCATTTCATCCATCACCATCATGGTCACAGCATCTACCGGATCTTGAATCCAGCTTTCCTCTGCATCAATCAAAACGCCAATACCCTTATCGCCAGCGGTTCGGCAAACTTTTTTCATGCGCTCATACACCCCGTTCCATTCACTCTTTTCTTCATCTGTCAATTGCTGCAACGCATTATCAAATCGGATTATTAACGCATCACTTTCAGATGCATGCATTAAGGCATCTAGTTTTTCTAAAAGAGCAAAGCGTGCAAAGCCGGTCACTTTCACACTCATAAAAGGTATGTTGGGTTGTGTGGCCGCATATTCAATCACACGAATAAATTCATCGCAGGCATGATCAAATGCCTGTTCGCCTTCTTTACCTTCTACTCCATAATCCAGTATAACCTGTACTTTGGAGCGGGCTAATTTTTTAGCAACTTCAGAAGTTTCTTCCAATGTTTCTCCACCTACAAATTGCTTAAAGATCGTTTTGCGGATCAATCCTTTTACCGGTAAACCAGAATTAATGATCCATGGAGTGAACCGCGTTCCCAATTTTACTAATGCCGGAAATTGCATGCTGGAGAATAATAAATTGGCACCTTTAAGATCACCGTCAGATTGATGTGCAAAGGCTACTTCTGTATTATCGAAAGAGATAGAACTTTTCATATAATGAGGGCAAATGTACTTGTTAGCTGTGGTAAAAATGATGATCTCTAAAAAACAAAAAAGCATTTTAAGCACATCAAATACCTTTGCGCCAAAATTTAAGTAATGCAAACGAAAAAGCCGGCGGAAAGTTTAACTATGATGACTGAAATAGTATTGCCCAACGATACCAATGTATTCGGAAATCTTATGGGAGGCCGGTTAATGTATTGGATGGATATAGCAGCCGCTATTGCAGCACAACGCCATTGCAATGCGCCGGTAGTTACGGCTTCTGTAGATAATATATCTTTTGAAAACCCAATAAAACTCGGCAATACAGTTCATATTGAAGCCAAAATATCGCGAGCTTTTTCTACTTCTATGGAAATTCACTTGCGTGTGTGGGGCGAAGATTTTACGCAACAGTTCCGATACAAAAGCAATGAAGCTTATTATACGTTCGTTGCCCTTGATCCCAACCAAAGACCACGAAAAGTACCGGCAGTAACGCCCGAGACAGAAGAAGAACAAGGTCTATTTGATGGCGCTTTACGCAGAAGGCAATTGCGACTTATTTTGGGTGGAAAAATGAAGCCGGATGAAGCCATTGAATTAAAAGCTCTATTTTTAAAACAATAAGTAACGCTTCAATTAGGGAATACATCGAGTTAAACTCTTTTAACTATAACCATCAGAAAGATCAATGTTATCTGATGCTTGCAGGTAATGAAAGATTGAGTAAAAAAAGTTTTAAGTAAGATAATTTATTGAGTAAAAAATATTGGGAAGAAGCCTTATACATTACGTAATAATGTTACGACACCATAAAGTATTTGATAGTTAAACTCTTTCTGTTTTCCAATGATGAGCACCTTGCATCATGTATTCTTTACTCTGTTCTATTGCATCCATTACTTGTTTTAAAATAACATCTGCATCATCATCATAATTAATTTCCATTGGTGGTTTAAATGTAACAGACAGCAAAACGCCTTTCTTTTTTAATACCAACCCTTTTTTATTGAACGCTCTCCAAAAGCCTTGAATAACTACTGGTATCACCACGGGTTTAGCCAGTTTTATGATGTAAGCAGTTCCTTTTCTTCCTGGCGCAAATGGTTTGGTTGTTCCTTGTGGAAAGGTGATTACCCAATTGTTTGAAAGCGCCCTTTGTATCTTTCTTGTATCGGAAGGATCAAGCCCACGGCGGGTTTCACCACCGTCTTTTTTCCAGGTACGCTTTACCGTCAATGCACCTGCCAGGGTAAATACACGGCTGATCCAGGTGCTTTTCATTGTTTCTTCTGCAGCCACATAATATACACTTGTAAATGGATTCAGTAAATAATAAGGAACCCCTAACCTATTTTTTTTTCTCCACTTAACGGCACAAAAAATATGGAGAAAGGTAATGACATCTGCAAAGTAAGTTTGGTGATTTGATACAAATAAAACATTGCGGGTAGGAAGGTTTTCAATGTGCTCCGTTCCGCTAATTTTAAGTTTGTTGATCATGGCAAGACCAGGGTAAGAAAACACTCCGACAATAGCATAAAGTATCTTTCGCACAATCTTAAATTCCGCCAGCTTTTTCCAAAAATTCATATCCAGGCAATTGTAGTTTAAAGTTAGGTGTTTACGGTTTGTTAATACATGGAGCCGGTTACTTTTCCTTTGTGTAATTGCTTTGATAGGTACATCCTTTATAAAAATATATACCATGAAGATTTATGTAGCCGCAATGATGCTTTTGATGGGTTTAAGTAGCAAAGCACAGAATGTAATAAACCCTTTTCCAAAAACAATTACTGTAACCGGGTCAGCCGAAATGGAAGTTACACCAGATGAAATTTACGTGCAGGTAACCTTAAAGGAATATGAAAAGAAAGGTTCCGGCAAGGTGTCTATTGAAAAAATTAAGAGTGATTTTTTGACAGCTATAAAAAGCCTTGGCATTGCAGATAGCAATATTACCATAGCTCAGTACGATGGCTTAAATGGCAATCCCTGGTTGCGAAAAAAGTCAAAAAAAGATGAGTTGTATGCATCCCTTTCTTACCAGGTAAAAATAAAAGACGGCAGACAGCTGGATGAGCTCGTAAACAGATTAGATGATAATGCGACCCAAAATTTTTTCATTCAACGAACCGCTCATAGCCAGTTGGAAGCCTACAAGAAAAATTTAAAAATGGCAGCAATAAAAGCAGCAAAAGAAAAAGCTTCTTATCTGGCCGGAGCTATTGGCGAAAAGGTGGGTGTGGCTGTTACTATCAATGAACCAATGGAATACTACGTTCCTTATTATAACATGAGGGCATCAAATATGATGGTGAAGCAAGAGGCCGGTATGGCGGATGATGCAGCAGCACCGGATTTTAAAAAGATAAAATTAAAATATGATGTTACTGTTGTCTTTGCGTTGATGTAATAGATTTACAATCAATATTCATTTTAATAAAAAAAAAGGTCCCGCTGCTGCGAGACCTTTTTTTATTGAGGATATAACTTACTTTTCTTCGTTGTTATTATTCTGCTCTTCCTGCTGCAATCTTTCTTTGATCTGCGCCAAAGCACCTAAGTCACCAAGGGTTGGTTTTTCTACCTTTCCCTGAATGTTCTTCACTGCTTTTTTGGTTTTATCAGCATCTACACGGGCTTCTTTGCGGGCTGCATTTTGCTCGTCTGCTTTTGCTTGTTCCCATATGCGGCTGTGAGAAAGTACAATGCGTTTTTCATTGCGATCAAATTCGATCACTACAAATTCTGCAGTTTCATCTGCGTTTACACTCTTACCATCTTCTTTCATTAAATGACGGTTTGGTGCAAAGCCTTCTAAACCATAAGACAATTGAACCACGGCGCCTTTATCATCTTTGCGCAACACAGTTCCTTCATGCACACTGCCAATGGCAAATGTATCCTGAAGAGAATTCCAAGGATCTTCTTCTAATTGCTTGTGGCCTAATTGCAGTTTGCGGTTTTCTTTATCAATAGACAAGATCACTACATCTATATTTTCTCCAACTTTTGTAAACTCAGTTGGGTGATTGAAACGCTTTAACCAGCTTAAGTCAGAAATGTGGATCATACCACCAATACCAGAACTTAACTCAACAAACACACCATATGGAGTAATATTTTTTACCTCTCCAGTATGACGGCTGCCTTCTGGGAAACGAGTTTCAATTTCGCTCCAAGGATCATTAGAAAGTTGTTTGATAGACAAGCTCATTTTGCGGCTGTCTTTATCAAGCGTTACCACCTTGGCTTCGTGCTCATCGCCCAGCTTAAAGAATTCTTTTGCGTTGATAGGAGTATTAGCCCACGTTATTTCACTTACGTGCACCAACCCCTCTACACCTGGTAAAATTTCTAAGAAAGCACCATAGTCTTCAATATTGACTACTCTTCCTTTTACCACTTCACCTTCTTTAATTTCTTCTGGCAATACATCCCAAGGATGTGGAGTCAATTGTTTTAAGCCAAGAGAAATACGACGCTTTTCATCATCAAAATCCAATACTACTACGTTGATCTTCTGATCAAGTTTCAATACCTCGCTTGGATGATTGATACGTCCCCATGAAATATCTGTGATGTACAACAAACCATCTAAACCGCCAAGATCCATAAAGGCACCGAAGTCAGTAATGTTTTTAACTGTTCCTTCTAATACCTGACCTTTTTCAAGCTTACCAATGATCTGTGCACGCTGTGCTTCAATATCGCTTTCAATAAGTGCTTTATGAGATACAACTGCGTTCTTAATGGCTTCATTAATTTTCACCACTTTGAACTCCATTGTCTTACCTACAAACTGATCGTAATCCGTAACCGGCTTCACATCTATCTGAGATCCTGGCAGGAAGGTTTCCATACCAAATACATCTACGATCAAACCACCTTTAGTTTTTGAAGTAACCGTACCAGTAACGATTTCGCCGGTTTTGTGTACTTCCACAATGCGCTCCCAGGCACGGGTAGTGCGGGCTTGCTTGCGGCTTAAATTGAGGTTGCCATCGCGGTCTTCTTTTTCCACAATCATTACTTCCACTTCATCACCCACTTTAAGGTTGGGGATATCGCGAAATTCATTGAGCGATACAAGTCCATCGCTTTTAAAGCCGATGTTTAATACTACATCAGTGTTGGTAATGCCCACCACAGTTCCTTTCATCAATTCACCATCATTCAATTGCACAAATGTGTTCTCATACACTTTGTCATACTTTTCCTTTTCTTCCTGCGTGTAGGCGGCTACATTGCGCTTGTCAATAGTCCAGTCAAAATCATCATGAGCTGTTACGACTCTTTCTTCAACAGGAGCTTCAACTTTTACTTCATTGACAGGCTCTGATGCTGGAGTTTCTGCAGTTTCTGGCTCATTGGTTTGGGAAACTTGCGCTTCTGCGACAGGTGCGTTTGGTATCGCTGTAGAATTATCTGTTGCTTGTTCAGCAGCAGGTACATTCTCCTGTCCTTCAGCGTTTGGGTTAACAATTTGATTTTCTTCCATAAAATGTCCCGATGGTTTTTGTTCGGGGGTGCAAAAATAAGACAAAAAGGTGGGAGAAGAGGATGTTTTAGGTGTGAGTTTTTTGTTATTGTGCAGAGGAAAGGGAATATTTTTTGATTAAAAAATAGAAAGACTATTGACCAATTTCACCTGTGCTTTTAATTTTAAAATGACTATAAAACTAATAGTTAAAACAGAGTGGCAGCAAATCAACTAACTTGGGTGGGGTTACGAAAATGTATTGTAACAAACTACAAGTTTTATGCAAGTCTATTAACCCTATTGTACTTTTTCGGCAATGCTTTTTGCAGCAATCCATCCACTCGTCCATGCGTGTTGAAAATTGAAGCCTCCTGTGATGCCATCCACATCCAAAACTTCCCCGGCGAAAAATAAGTTCTCCATCCTTTTACTCATCATTGTATTCGCATCTACTTCCGATAAATTAATACCACCAGCCGTTACAAATTCTTCTTTGAAAGTTGTTTTGCCCCTTACCTCCAATACATAATCCACCATATTTTTTATCAAACTGTTTTCCACTTTTGATGGCAAGTCTGCCCACCTCATTTCGGTAGCTACTCCACTTTGCTCTAATAAATAATGCCACAAACGATTGGGTAAATTTGCAAAGTTTGAGTTCGTTAATTTCTTTATAGAATTGGTAAGTCTGAATTGAGTTATCTCTATTTTTAAGCTTTGCTCATTGAATTGCGGCAACCAATTTATATGTACGGTAAAGCTATATTGTTTTGCATTCAACTCCCTAGCTCCCCAGGCACTCAAACGCAATACCACAGGGCCACTCAGCCCCCAATGCGTAATTAATAATGGGCCTTCTTCGGTTAGTTTACTTCCCTCTATTTTTACTTTTACTTGCGGCACACTTACGCCCATTAATTCAGTAATGGAATGTTTGGGCAAGTTGAAAGTAAACAGCGATGGTACCGGGTCGCTTATCGTATGTCCGAGTTTCTGCAACCATTCAAACATCCCCGATTTTGGATAGCCCCCACTGGCAATGCAAACATAATGAGCCTCTATTTCTGACCCGCTGCTTAATAGCAATGAAAAGCAATTATGGTCTTTAATAATTTCTTTTACTTCTGCATGCTGCATAATCTCTACTCCAAAATTCTGAGCATCCACCATGAGTGCGTCAATTATAGATTGTGATGAATTGGAACAAGGAAACATTCTTCCATCGGCTTCTTTTTTAATAGCCACTCCCCTCTCTTCAAACCAATTGATGGTATCTGTAGTAAAGAATTGGTGAAAAGATTTCTTTACAAAATGTTGTCCTCTTGGGTATTTTTTGCTCATCTCCAGAATATCAAAAATTGCGTGGCATACATTGCAACGGCCGCCTCCTGATACTTTTACTTTGGATAAAAGCTTGTTGCTTTTTTCTAGCAAAACAACTTCTATATTTTTGTTCATGCGGGCTGCATTCACTGCACAGAAAAACCCTGCAGCACCTCCTCCAATAACCACTAACTTTTTTTTGACTACCATATAAGAAAATTAAAAACCCTCCAGGAGGGTTTAATAATCTGCAAATAAATTAGAGTTACTTTTTTCAGCTTTTTCAATCTCGGTATAATCAGAAAGTACATCTGCTTTACCTTTTCGAATACAGACATCATGTTCAAAGTGAACAGACGTTTTTCCATCTTTAGTTCGTACCGTCCATCCATCACTCTCTGTATACACCTCTTTTTTACCAAGATTGATCATAGGCTCAATGGCTATCACCAATCCTGATTTCATCACCGGTCCGGAACCGCGTTTGCCATAGTTAGGCACTTGTGGATCCTCATGCAAATTTTTTCCTAATCCGTGGCCAACCAATTCACGCACCACTCCGTAGCCGTGCTTTTTTTCTGTATGTTCTTGTACCGCATAAGAAATATCGCCTATTCTGTTGCCAGCCACCGCCTTTTCAATTCCTTTATACAAAGATTCTTTTGTGATGCGAACAAGGTCAACAACCTCCTGAGCGGGTTCTCCTATCAAAAATGTATAGGCATGATCCCCATGATATCCTTCTTTTATTACTCCAATATCAATGGTAACCACATCGCCCTCTTTTAAGCTCTTTTCATTTGGAAAACCATGCACCACCACGTCATTTACAGAGATACAAGAATTAAAAGGAAACCCATTATAATTTAAAAAAGACGGAATGCCTTGATGGTCTCTAATGTAGGTACCAATCAATTTATCAACGAAAATAGTAGTTATTCCAGGTTTTAAAATCGTAGCAATTTCAGTAAGAGTTTGACTTACTAATAAAGCACTTTGCCTCATTAGTTCCACTTCCTGTTCATTTTTATAATGGATCATATTTTGCAAAAATAAAACCTGGTAAGTTGCCCTACCAGGTTTTACCATATTTTAAAAAAATTAATTCTTAATAAGAAGCTTGCGTTACAGTTTGACGGCCTTGTATACGGCCACTTTTCATCAAGCCATCATATTGGCGCATTAACAACTGTGTTTCCACCTGCTGCAATGTGTCAAGTATTACAGCAACCATAATCAGCAAAGATGTTCCCCCAAAGAAAGAAGAAAAACCAGCTGTTACTCCAAGACGTTGTGCAATACCGGGTAGGATACCAACTAATGCAAGCAGGATAGCTCCAGGTAAGGTAACCCTGTCCATGATAGTACCTATATAATCCACCGTTGGTTGTCCTGGCTTAACGCCTGGTATAAACCCATTATTTTGCTTTAAGTTGTCAGCAATTTGTTTTGGATTAAAGATCAACGCTGTGTATAAAAAGGTAAAAGCAATAACGACAGTTGCATATATAACCATGTACCAAACATTGGAATGGTCTGAGAACATAGCCGCTATACCATTACCCGTTACTGTTCCGGTTAGATTAAATAATGTAGGTAAAAACAATACCGCTTGTGCAAAAATGATCGGCATTACACCAGCACTATTTACCTTGATCGGAAGAAACTGGCGGGCACCACCAAACTGGCGATTACCTACAATTTGTTTTGCATAGTTAACGGGTATTTTACGTACACCTTGAACCAACATGATACATCCTAAGATGATAGCGATCAATATGGCTATCTACTACCAAATGCATACACCGACACGCCGGCACCACCACTGCTGCCTGAATTGCTGGTGAGCAAGATGAGGTTGGCCTTGATCGTGTTGTCGGAGACATGCGCGATC
>JBDSBL010000144.1:0-9829 GCA_039921625.1 Chitinophagaceae bacterium | reverse complement strand
TTTCTATTGTATCTAGTTCGGTTGGGGACAAATCTTCTTCTTCCATAACTGCAAAAATAAAGAGAACAAAGGGCGTAATTTTGAATTGATTATGGAAAGACAAGTTGTAACCGTTGCCGACCTTGGCATCATGGGTTATCAGGAGGCATGGGATTACCAGGAAAAGTTGGTGGCGGAAAACCTCGCCATAAAAAGAAATAGCCTGCAGGACGATAGGCAACAGGCTACAAAGAATCACTTGCTTTTGGTACAGCATCCACCGGTTTATACTTTAGGTAAAAGTGGAAAAATGGAGCACGTTCTTATTAATGAAGAAGAGCGCAAAGCGAAAGGCATTGAATTTTTTCAAACCAATCGCGGTGGCGACATCACATTTCATGGTCCGGAGCAGCTTGTATGTTATCCTATTTTGGATCTGGAACACTTTGCAACAGACATTGGTAAATACTTACGAAACCTGGAGGAAGTAGTGATTCTTTCTCTATTGGAATATGGAATAGTCAGTGGCCGTTCGGATGGTGAAACAGGGGTATGGATTGATGCACATAGGAAAGGAATGGAAAGAAAAATCTGTGCCATGGGCGTGCGGTGTAGCCGGTGGATCACCATGCATGGGTTGGCCTTGAATGTAAATACAGATCTTACTTATTTCAATCATATTGTACCCTGCGGCATTCAAAATAAAAAGGTGACCTCCATGAAGGAAGAACTTTACGAAATTATACCCATGGATAAGGTAAAGCAGTCCCTTTTGAAAAACTTTGAAACCGTTTTTCAGGTACAACTTAATTAGCATTAAAAATTTTTAGATAAGTAGAACTTGTGTCGTTCTATTAGTTTCTCGTCATTGTACAATTCAAAAATGTACCAACCGGCGTGATAAAAATTGGCCTTATCAAGTGTAAGCGCTTTATCCTTCACATTTTTTATTTCAAACAAAAAACTATTGTCGGCAGACTCAAAAAACTTGATGTGGTATTTTTTATCTTCTGCATCCGGCAGATTTATAAATACATAGCCATCCCGGTTGGTATACACATAAAAGGACGGAACGAAATCTACTTTTTTGACAGGAACAACTTCTTTTTTTGTTTCCTTCACTGCACTGTCTACCGGTACTCCGGCTGGTCGCATGGTGGTTTTGGCTCCGGTGTCAAGCAGCGGTTTTTTTGCTTCGGAAAAAAAGAAATGACCCCCTTCCAACACATAAAATAACCGGTAGAACATATGGTCGTTGGATGCTTTGGTATCTGCAAATCCATTTTGTACCGCTCCAGGATCAGCCGCACTCATGATGGTTTTAAAGTTTTTCAAGCTGTCAAAAGACCGTTGCACACTAATTTGCGTCAAATGTTCGTACGGATTAACCCAGCCTACCACAATCCGGTTGTTACCAAAGTTTTTGACAGAAAATTTAGGTAGTGTGTCCTGCGCAGTAGCTTGCTGCAAAAAAATAAAAAGAAATATAAGAGAAGGGACCACAGACCTTAGATTCATAAATGGAGGATTATTTGGTAAGAAGCAGCATGGCTGCAAATATAATTGCCCAATTTAATTGGAAGGAAAAATTAACGTTCCTTTCGGCAGGGATCGGTTGCCTTGCAATCCGCCACTATGCACTACCAACAACTTACTATTCGGTGCAAAATAGTTTTTTATGATAAGGTCATTTAAGGCAAAAAATACCTTACCGGTGTATACAAAATCAGTCGGTATCTCAGTTTGCACATACCATTTATTCATAAATTGAAAGAGTTCATTATTCTTTTTAGCATATCCCCCAAAATGATATTCATGAAGTATAATAAAGTCTTTTGGTAATGGAAGCAATGCTTTTATTTCGTCTTTAATGCTGAAGTTATTTTTTAAAACAGAAATGCCAATACATTCCTGAGATACTTGTGTGCCGGCAATAAGCCCTGCCAGCATAGTACCTGTGCCTGCAGCACCCAACACATGGGTGTATTGGGCTGTAGCGCATTCTTGTAATATAGTTTCGGCACCGGCCATTCCTTGTAATCCGTATCCTCCTTCATTGATCAGGTAGCTTTCTTTTAGTTGGTGGCTTTCCGCTAAGCTTTTAGGTAATAATTTGGTCCGATAGGTAATCCTATCTTGAAACAAAAGTTGCATTCCAAATTCCTGCGCTTGAAGGAGCGTTGGCGAATAGTCAGTGGGTTTTTCCCCGCGTATAATACCAATACTATTTAACCCAAAAGCTTGAGCTCCGGCTGCGGTAGCTACTATATGATTGGAATAGGCTCCACCAAAGGTGATGATGGTTTTTTTGTTTTGGTCTAAGGCCTCTTGTAGATAAAATTTTAATTTAAACCACTTATTACCTGAAATAATGGGATGAATGACATCAAGCCGAAGTACATCCACAGAAATATTGTGTTTTGCCCAGTCTGCAAGAGCCACCTTTTGCACATATGTTTTTTGTAAAACGATTGGGTTCATGGTTGCGTACCTAATTTATTTATTTTCGTGTCCAATTTAAACGAAGATTATGAAACCAACATTAGTGATCATGGCTGCGGGCATGGCATCAAGATACGGAAGCATGAAGCAGATACAGGCTTTTGGTCCATCAGGAGAAACGATCATGGACTATTCTATACACGATGCGATAGACGCAGGATTTGGCAAAATTGTATTCATCATCCGCAAAGATTTTGCTGAAGATTTCAAGAATATTTTTGAGCCAAAATTAAAAGGTAGAATCGCTACAGAGTATGTGTATCAGGAGCTCACAGCCTACGTAGGAGATTTTCAAGTACCGGAAGACCGTACAAAGCCATGGGGCACGTCACATGCCATTTTGTGTGCTAAGGATACAGTAAAGGAACCATTTGCTGTTATCAATGCAGATGATTTTTATGGGAAAGATGCTTTTGTAAAAGCTGCACAATTTTTACAAAATGAATGCTCCGAAAAGGTTTATGCCTTATTGGGATATGAATTAGGCAATACGCTTTCAGCCAATGGATCTGTAAGCCGCGGTGTGTGCGAAGTAGATGACAACAATAACCTGTTGGAGATTAATGAACGTTTAAAAATTTATTCTTACAACGGTCAGATCGTTTACGAAGAAGTGGATGGTACAAAGCATGAAGTAGGGAATAAGTCAAAAGCGTCTATGAACTTCTGGTGTTTTCATCCCTCATTGTTCACTTACCTCGAAAAAGAATTCCAATCATTTTTGGAAAAAAACAGGACAAACCTAAAGGCGGAGTTTTTAATTCCTGCTACTGCAGATGAGTTGGTACATTCCAAATCAGTTGCCATTAAAGTACTACCAACTAATGCGCAGTGGTTTGGTGTCACATATAAAGAAGATGCACCTACGGTAAAAGAAAGCCTGCACCAATTAGTAGCTGCAGGCAATTATCCTAATAATTTATGGGCTGATTAATTTACCTTAACCATATACACATAGTCAGATATCTTTTTTACCTGCTGCATTCTGTCGGCACCTTTCAGGGACGAAGTAGCAGGTAATTTTATTTTCTGATACGTAGTATCCTTTTGCAATTGCTTCAAGGCATTGTAAATGTATTTGGACTGAGTGGCAAATACGGCGCCTTCTGCACTCAACTGCCTCGCACTTAAGATGCCTATTACTTCTCCATTTCGGTTTATAATTGGGCCACCGCTATTTCCAGGGTTGGCGGCAATAGATATCTGGCAGGTCAATGTATCGCCATCAAAGCCTGTTTTAGCTGCTAAATATCCTTCACCATATACAATGTCCGTTCGTTGAGGATATCCTAACGTGTAGATAGGTTCAGCTATATCAGCAGAGGCTTTTTTAATGCTGTATGGAATAGGGGCCTGAACTTTAAAGGTGTTGTCTTCCACTTTCAAAATGGCAAGGTCTCTTTGTACATCAGTATACACCACCCGAACAGTAAATTCAGTTCCACCTGCATTTTGCACGGCCACATTATGAGCACCTTCTACCACGTGGGCATTGGTAACTATATATCCTTTTGAGTCAATTAAAAAACCGGTACCACCTGTGCGGTATGTGATGGTGGTAGCAGGAGAAACTTTGATGTTCTCCTTTATATTATTGATCTCTTTAGTTTGTTGCCGGCTTTGGTTTTTGATTGCCTTTATTTCTCCACTAAGAAATTCAATTTCACCTTTTTGCTTTGCAGGAGATAAATAAATAAATAAGCCGCTAATAGCAAGAGCCGTAATGCCGGCAATAGAAGCAGCAATGGCAGTAACTCTTTTGTACCGGTTGTATAAGTACACCACTTTAGCCTGCCCTTTTAGTTTGGCTGATTTTATAAGTCCTTTTTCAGCAAGCTCAATATGCACATCGTTCAACCGGTGTTTTAATTTTCTGGTTTCATCAAAGCGATTCATCTGGTGCAAAAAGAAAGTATGCTCCACCACTAGTTGGTCAATCTCCGGATTTGATTTGCGCAGCTGCTCAAAATAAACCCGTTCATCAGTGGACATTTGCCCATTGATGTACTGTTCAACCGCTTCTAATAATTTAATGTCGTCCATCACCGTCAATCCGTTTTATACTGTGTAAAAAATACTTTCTTTAACCGCATCAGGCATTTATACTTCTGGTTTTTAGCATTTTCTGCATTGGTGTAGCCAAAGCTCAACGCTATTTCCTGCATGTTTTTCTTTTGCATGTAAAATGCTTCTAATAAACTTTTGCAGGGTTCGCCCAAGGTATTAACCGCCTTTTCCATCATGGTATATTCTGTGTCTAGCCTTTCGTGCTCCTCCATATCTTCTTCCGGTACTGCATGAAGCTCATCATGGTCGCCGGAAAGCGAGTATTTATTTTGGTGCAGTAATCTTTTAAGCCAAAGCCTACGACTTACAGAATATACATACGTTTTAATAAGACAGTTCAATTCAAAAGTGCCCGTCTTCACCTTTTCATAAAGCACAATCATGGCTTCCTGAAAAATATCTTTAGCATCATCTGCGCTGCCATTATTATTGATTACCAGCGCTTGCACCATATTATAATTGGTTTTATAAATGGTTTCAATCGCCTTTTTATCATTATTAGCCAAGCCCTGTAGCAATGCCTTCTCGTTTTGCTCTGCCTTCAAAGTGTCTTTTATTTAATACAAAGATTTAAAAATAGTAACCCAAAAGCGGGAAAGAAAAAATTTTTTCAAAATTGAGGTTACCTTTTTTCAATTCAGGTATTAATTCTGAAAATCGGAAGTTAACAGCTTCCGGAAATTGAAACAAAGTAAGTAAGGACCCTACTGAAAATATAGTTGCCAGGAACAATCCGAAAGGGAACCGGCACAAAAAAATTAGTTATTGCCTTATAAAAATTTTATTAAAAACAAACAAAAAACAAAAATCATGAAAAAATTCTTAGCAGTTGCAGCCATCGTAGCAGTTACGTTCACAGCTTGTAACGACACAAAAACATCTGACGAATCAACTACAAAAGATACAACTACGATTGTAACTCCAGTAGCTCCAGATACAACTAAAGTTGTTACTACTACTACTACTGATACTATGCACGTAGAAGGTACTGATACAACTAAGCATAATTAATTTAACAGCAAAAAACAAAGATGAAAAAGTTTTTAGCCGTTTTAGTTATTGCAGGTTTTTTAGTTGCATGTAATGATAGTTCTACCAGCAGCACTACTGTTGATTCTACTAACATGATGACAACAGATTCTTCAGCAGGTACCTACATGGGTACAGATACTACCAACATGATGTCAGCTGATACAACTAACAATATGGGCGTTGGCACTATGAGTGCTGATTCTACCAATAAATAATTAGTCTGTATCTGAGTTGACAACTTGCTGGTCATTACTGAAATAAAGAAAGTCAAGAGTTTTTATTCATATGGCAAGCAATCGTTAGAAGGCCGCCCTGCTTACAGGGCGGTTTTTTTTAATTCTATCCGCTAAGAAATTTTTCAGGTTGTTATCTTTAATTTTTTGCTAAAAAGGGAATTTAGATACCGAGTTTCATAAGCCTTTTTAGCAGTCTATCCCGTAAAACGGATCGTCCGTCCCTTACAATATAAAAGGAAATTGAAATTATATTTTTATATAAAATCTACTATTTCCCCTTAATTAAATTCCTTACAAAAGGTTTTTTATCCGCTTTTAGAAATAGGTTAATGAATGAAAATCATTAAATTTTTTCTTCATCGGTTACCTTTACATAAAATTATAGAGTCCATGAGTACGTTTGAAGCGTTGGGTTTAAATGAAAAGTTGTTGCAGGCAGTTTTGGATCTTGGGTATACAGAGCCTACAACCATTCAGGAAAAAGCCATTCCGGTATTATTATCCGGTACAAAAGATTTAATAGGATTGGCCCAAACCGGCACTGGCAAAACCGCTGCTTTTGGTCTTCCGTTATTGCACTTAATAGATATAGCGCAAAAGCACCCGCAAGCATTGATTGTTTGTCCTACACGGGAGCTTTGCTTGCAGATAGAAAAGGAAATAAACCTTTTCAAAAAACACATTCCTGCGGTGCATGTTGTTGCCGTATATGGAGGCTCTTCCATCTCTATGCAAATACGCGATATAAAACGCGGAGTGCAGATAGTGGTAGCTACTCCCGGCCGGTTAATTGACCTTATTGAGCGCAAGGCCATCAACCTGGAGCAAATAAAATACGTAGTGTTGGATGAGGCTGATGAAATGTTGAACATGGGCTTTCAGGAAGACATTGAATTCATTTTACAAAATACTCCCGAAAGAGACAGTACCTGGCTTTTCAGTGCTACCATGCCGTCTGAAATTCGCAGAGTGAGTAAGAAGTATATGAAAGATCCCATGGAAATTACCGTGGGTAAAATGAACACAGCCAATAAAAATATTGACCATCAATATGTGGTTACTCCGGCGCACAGTCGCTACGAAACTCTAAAGCGCCTTATTGATTTTAATCCCGGAATGTATGGAATCATCTTTACCCGCACCAAGCTAGATGCGCAGGATATAGCGGAAAAGCTTACCCGGGAAGGATATGACATTGACGCCTTGCATGGTGACCTTACCCAGCAGCAACGGACGAAGGTGATGGATGAATTTCGCAACAAAACATTACAGCTTTTAATTGCTACCGACGTAGCTGCCAGAGGTATTGATGTGGTGGGCATCACCCATGTGATCAATTATGAATTGCCGGATGACATGGAAGTTTATACGCATAGAAGCGGTCGTACCGGGCGTGCGGGCAATACAGGTATCTGTATGTCTGTGATCCATACCCGTGAAGTAGGGCGCATCCGGCAGATAGAGCGGATGGTGCAATCTCAATTTCATAAGTTGGAAATACCAACCGGAAAAGATGTTTGCCGCAAGCAGTTTTACTATTTCATGGATAAAATGCTGCAGGCAGATATTAGCCATGGTAACTATGAAACGTACATGCCAATGCTGGAGGAAAAATTTGCAGACATCAGCAAAGAAGATGTTTTAAAAAGAGTAGCTGCATTAGAGTTTGACCGCTTTTTAAAATACTATGAAAATGCCGAAGACCTGAATGTGCGGGAGCGCAGCCGGGACGATCGCGGCCGGCAGCAAGAGGGCCGGGGCGACCGATCTACAGATAGAAAAAGAGAACCAAGAGGCAAAGAGTTTGGTGGCGGTGGCAGCGGAAATTTCACCCGCTTGTTTGTAAACCTGGGCACCAAAGATGGTTTTTACAAAGCCTCTTTTTTACAATTTGTATTAGACATCAGCGACCTGAACAAAGAGGTGTTGGGTAAGATAGATATGAAAGACATGAACAGTTGGATAGAAGTGGATTCTAAATCTGCGGGTCAAATGATACAATCACTAGATGGCAAAAAATACAAAGGACGCCGCATAAGAATGAATGAAGCTGACTCTATGCGTCGGTAATTTGGTAACCAGCTTTAGGATCTTGTAGCATCGCCTCTTGCGATGCTCCGTTTGACTTTAGTAATTCTATTGATCATTTTTGTGGGAGTAGGTGGTTCTTTTTAAGCAACATCATAAAAAAATTTTTTTCATTTCAATTCATTTTTATATTTGTTCAGCAATGACCATTACAAAAGCATACGTAGCCTCTTATTTCTTCTATTATTTTAGTAAGGAGCCGGGACTGCTTTTGTTGCATTAGATCATCATCAAACAACATAAAGAAATCCCGGCTTAAAGCCGGGATTTTTATTTTAGTTATGTCCTTAAAAATCGCCATACAAGGCTTCGAAGGAAGTTTTCACCAAATAGCTGCGCAGCACTTTTTTGGAAAAGAAGTAACCGTATTGCCCTGCGCTACTTTTAGCCAGGTAGTCAGACTGGCCGAAAACAAAGAAGAAAGCAATGGAGGAATAATGGCAATTGAAAACTCTATTGCCGGCAGCATTTTACCCAACTACAACCTGCTGCAAAAAAGTAATTTAAAGATCATTGGAGAGGTGTATTTGCAAATAGATCAAAATCTGTTGGTCAATCCGGGAGTCACGCTGCAAGACATTAAAGAAGTGCATTCGCACCCAATGGCTATTCAACAATGCCTCCCTTACCTGGAGCAGCACCACTGGAAATTAGTAGAAACAGAGGATACTGCTTTAAGTGCCAAACATATTCATCAGCACCGGTCAAAACATACGGCCGCTATCGCTAGTTTGCTGGCCGCGGAGTTGTTTGGACTTTCAGTTTTAAGTCCTTCAATCCAATCTCAAAAAAATAATTATACACGTTTTCTAGTAGTGCAGAAAAATGGAGAAGCTACTGAAGGATCTAATAAAGCTTCTGTCAATTTTTACACGGATCATTCCCGCGGAAGCCTTGCTAATGTACTAACCAAAATTGCGGCAGGCGGTATCAACTTAAGCAAATTGCAAAGCTTTCCTATACCGGGTAGCAACTGGAAGTACAGCTTTCATGCAGATATGGAATTTGAATCCGTGGTGCAATTCAATGAGGTCATTAAGGAAATGAAAGGAGCAACTGAATTTATAAAAGTGTATGGCATTTATCAAAAAGGTAAAACCATTAAATAAAAGCAACATGACTATTGCAAGCCGGTTAGATACCATTAACGAATATTACTTTTCGCAAAAGTTGCGGGAAATAGAAACCTTGAATAAAGAAGGCGACAAAGTAATCAACCTAGGCATTGGAAGCCCGGATCTTCCTCCGCATCCTGATGTGATTAACGTGTTGCACCAGGAAAGTATAAAAGCTACAACCCATGCCTATCAAAGCTATAAAGGATCTTTGCTTTTAAGAAAAGCTATTAGTGACTGGTACTATAAGTGGTACCACGTTTCCCTTGATCCCGAATCGGAAGTACTTCCCCTAATGGGTTCCAAAGAAGGCATTATGCATATTTGTATGACCTTCATCAATCCCGGAGATGAAGTGCTCATCCCTGATCCGGGCTATCCTACTTACCGAAGCGCTGTTGAAATTGCCGGCGGCAAATGCATTGCGTATAGATTAACAGAAACAGGAAATTGGTTCCCTAATTTCGAAGAGTTAGAAAAAAATGATTTAAGTAAAGTAAAAATAATGTGGGTCAACTACCCTCACATGCCTACCGGCCAATTGCCAACGAAAGAATTGTTTGAGCAACTCGTAGCCTTTGGTAAAAAACATAATATCCTTATTTGCCACGACAATCCTTATAGCTTTATTTTAAATGAACAGCCAATGAGTATGCTGGCAATAGCGGGTGCAAAGGAGGTGGTACTTGAATTAAATTCATTAAGCAAGTCGCACAATATGGCAGGGTGGAGAATTGGGATGCTTTGCGGTAAAAAGGAAAACATTGAAGCCGTATTGCGATTTAAAAGTAATATGGACAGTGGCATGTT
>JBDSBL010000143.1:0-8937 GCA_039921625.1 Chitinophagaceae bacterium | reverse complement strand
TTCTTTTTGTGAAGTAGCTGATAAGAAGAAGATTGGTAAGGATCTTTAAAATGACCTGCCATAAAGTTGAGTGCTGTGTTGGCTTTTGTATTGATCGTGCCGGCTCTAACTTCTCCTTTTGCATTTAATAAAAAATTGTTTTTCCATTGCGCCAATCTTTTTTCATACGCAGCTGTGTAGTTAATTATTAGGTCATTTTTTACCTGGTATTTCCAGCCATTTGGAAGTTGTTTGCCTAATGTGCGGTGAATGGTTGTTTGAATTTCATTACCCAAAGCTGCAGGACCAATAACACCTATTGTAAATGATGAAACTATTTTCCTGTGGTAAATTGTATCCACAGCAATTAAAAATTGTTTAGCTGAAATAACACCGGCATAAGGACGGTTGAAATGTAGGATACTATCCGCACGGATGCTCGTAGGAGTATAGCCATACAAGTCAACACCAATCCCGTATTTAAGGTTACTGTTGTAAGGTTTGATAAGTAAAAAAGTAAAAGGAAGAGCTTTTAATTTTGGGTGTACATATTCTGCATTGATGCCTTGTGTGTAGTAGTAATCTGCATTTCCAAAAAAGTCATTATCATAATGAAAACTTCGGTATTTATCACTGTTGATGGTGCGGAAAGTAGTGGTATTATCAATCACCTGTGCGTGGGCTGCAACACAAAATAATACAGGAAGAAATATCAGAATTTTTTTAAAATACACACATAATCTACGCTCTGTATATAAAAATAGATTGGTTGCCGTTACTTTCTTATTGCAGTTTATACAGAAGTGAACCATAGATAAGATGCAGCAATATTGGAGCCACTCAGGTTTCTATTCACGGGTCAAGCGATAAATTAAAATAGCAGCCCGCTGTATTAGTTTACCAAAACTTTCCAGGTCAATAACTTCTCCCGGAGCATGTGCGCCATATCCTGCAGCGCCCAATCCATCAAGACAATCAACGTATTTGGCTATGTACGAAATATCTCCTGCTCCCCGGCTACCGGGGTCACCCGCATAGGTGGCTCCCATACCCAGTGCAATGGAAACATTACTTACTTCCTTTACTAATTTATTGTTGCCTGCTGAAGGTTCCATTGAAGGGATGCCATCCCAGAAACTGATCTCTGCTTTCGTTCCCGGCAGGTTATTGGAGGCCACAATTCCTTTCATTTTTAATCTTGCTTTTTCTTTTTGTTCTTCGGTTAAAAACCGGAGATCGCCTTGTACATAAGTAACGGGAGCAATAATATTTGTTTTGCCGGAAAGCACCGTTTTTGAGTTGCTGCTGTCAAATATCATTTCAGAACCTCCTGCAAAAATGCCCGGATTAAAAGTCAAGAATTTTTCCTGTGATAACTGTTCCCTAAAAGCATTTATAATTCGGGCAGCTTCATATATGGCTCCATAGCCGTTGCTGAATACACCTGCAGAATGAGCTTGTTTACCAGTCACATTCAACTGCCAGGAGCTGGCTCCACGGCGGCCTGTGGCTACTGTGTTTAATCCTTGCGCTGTTTCAAAACCAAGTGCAATATCATGTTCTTTCGCACGGTCTATAAAATCGCCGCGGCTAATGGATCTTGGGTATCCTGCATTCTCTTCATCTCCGGTAAAATAGGCGGTCACCGTTACATCTTCTAATGCACCTGCTTTGGCAAGTGCTTGCAGCGCGGCAAGTATAATAATGTTCCCGCCTTTCATGTCATTTACTCCTTGCCCGGTGGCCGTACTTTTTGTAAGCATGGCAAATGGATTTGCAGGCATATAGGGCTCAAATACAGTATCTAAATGGCCAATTAGAAATAATTTCTTTCCTTTTTTTCCTTTTTGAAATGCTACGAGGTGCCCTGCTCTATTCAATGAATCAGGCAATTCGATCCATTCCGTTGCTAATCCGATTTTAGTAAATTCATTGCTCAGTACGGCACCTACTTTTCTGACTCCCGCTGTATTAAGCGTACCACTATTGATGTCCACAATTTCCTTTAATAATTGAATGGACTGCGGAAGGTTTTTATTAACCGCATCAATGATATTTCTTTCTGTAACAGATAATTTTTGAGCCTTTCCTATACTTACGGTCCAGCAAAAAATAAATAAAAATAATATCCTCATTTCAACCTTTTTTTATGGTAACAAAAACTACGATCTATTTGAAAAAGATGTAGCAACTCATTGCAGGTGGTACAAAATATTTAACCTGAAAATATTTTAAATTATTTTCTTTTATTAAAAATGAAGCCTGAGGAATTAATTTACTTTTTCAGGTGATTCCATATTTAAAAAACTGTTTTCCTCTTTTTTGCGAAAGCCAAAATTGTAGCGCAGGTTCAGGCCAAAACGGCGTGTGTCTCCTTTACGGAATCCGGAGGCATTGACTGATCCCTGGTGAATGGTAAATTCGTTGCCATTGGTTAAAAAAATATCTTGCACACTTGCCGATACCGTTAGTTTTTTATTCAACAATTGTTGATTGATGCTGAAGTTGGCCGCACCAAAAGAACTGAGTTCATAAAACTGTAATTGACCATTAAACCGGTAAAATCCATTGAGCGATACCTGAGTAGTCTTTGTAATTTTTATATTGTGATATGTAAATAAGGACCAGCTTCCTTTTTTAAAAGCCAATGGTTTGCTTTCATATAATCCCTGGTAAAAATTGTGGTTGTATTGCGCTCCGGCTACAAAAAAATATCGTTTGCCCGGGGGCAGTGCTCCTAATATTCTAAAATAAGTTTCTTTATTACTTCCCAGGTTATCATAAGTGCGGTACGCAATGCTGCGGCTGCTGTCGGGCTGGTAGATTACTTGCGTGAAAATATCTTTTGTATCATTGACCCCTACAGCAAAAATGGGACGTTCATCTACCGAAATATTTGCTTCATAATTTTTGGTGAATTGTGGCCGCAAGGAAGGATTGCCTGCCTCGAACAAATAAGGATCTACAATACGTGGAAATGGATTTAAATAATCGTAAGCAGGCCGGTTGATGGTGCGGCGATATACCAGGTAGGCCCGAAGATCATATCCGGCAATTTTCATAAGGGAGCGGCTGATATATACGTAGGGAAAAAGATCAGCACGTTTTAGCGTAAAGGAAGTATCGTAGGGAGTTTTTTGATTTCCATTCATGCTCGTTTGTTCTAAACGGGAACCAATCTTAATAATAACACCCGAAATATTTTTTGATGCCTGCAGGTAAGCTGAATTTATTTGTTCTTTGTAGCGGTAGGCACTTGCCCTGGAATAAATCGTACTGTTTTTAAATAAAACATTAGTTGTTTTAATACCTGTTTCCACCGTTATTTTCCCTTTCCATTTTTTTATCAAATTGGTTTGAGCTGAAAAGAATTGCAGCTCATTGTCAATGGTTCCGGTTCCGGTTTGCTGCCCTCTTTGGGGCAAAAGAAAGGCAGTATTGAAAAGTTGGTCGGTCTTGTTGGGTGCATAAGTAACCGACGCATCTGTGGTCCATTCAGAACCAAGACTATCTAATTTATACTTAAGCGTAAGTCCTTGGTTTACGTTGTAATTGCGTCCTTTATTTTGCACTACTGCTACATTGCTCGTGGTCACTGTTCCATCACTGATCCTTTTTATTTGCGAATTATTAGTGCTGCGGTTGGCTGAAGTATTGGCACTAAGCCGGCCATCATACGCTACCTCCCATTTTTTGTTGATGGTATAGCTTAATCCATAACCTGCATAATAAGAAGAGGCCGGGTATTTTGTAAATGCATTTTGGCTCAATAAGGAATCTCTGGAAAAAATCCGATCCGTACTAATTTGTTCGAAAGAGTTGCGGCGACTTAATTGAAGATTTAGATAGGTAGTCAAGGTGCCGTTGTTGTTGTTTAAATTAATCCCTGCAAACTGGTTGCCGTATTTTCCCTGGTTAAGGCCGGTGTTGACACTTCCGGTAAGCCCGATGCGAACTCCTTTGCGCAGTACCACATTCACGATACCTCCTCCACCGGATGCATCGTATTTAGCCGAAGGGGTACGCATTATTTCTATAGAGGCTATGGAATTTGGTGGGAGACTTTTAAGCATGGTTGCCACATCTGCTGTACTCATTTTCTGCTCCCTGCCATTAATATATATAGTTGCAGGAGTGGTACTGCTTAAATAAATATTACCGTCCTGATCTACAAATAAGCCAGGAGTTTTTTCCATTATTTCATAGGCATTGGTAGAGCTGGCTGCAAGGCTTTCAGGGTCAATAATGGTTTTATCATCTTCCTGTCTCATGAGTGGTTTGGTACCTGTAACCACCACATTATTTAATGTTTTAGAACGGTTTTCCAAACTGAAAATAAAAAGATGACTAGTATCATTGATCACAATTTTTCTTTCGAAAGTGGTGTGATTAATGGATGATACCTGCACCGTATATTCCATACGTGGCGTGAGGAAGAAGGACACAGTACCGGTACTGTCTGTTATCTTTTCTTCAGCAATTGATTGTATACCCTGAATTACTTTTAATGAGGCAAAAGGAACTACTTCGCTCTTTGTGGTTACTATTTTAAAAATGATTAATTGGGAATTGCTTTGCGCAACTGATTCAATAGAAATAAAAATAAAAAGTAAGAAAAAAATTTTTTTCCACTTCATGTAGAAAGGCAAATTGCCTGATGTAAATTCCAATTCCTTGCTTAGTGAACGCTTAGTTGCAAATAACGACATGAAAAGTTCCTTTAAAATCTCTAAAAATAATGGGTAAAAGTTGCCTATTAAAGGGCTGGGAAAGAACTTAACGAATACTTATTCTTTCCCATTAAAATGAAAAGAAATAGTACTATTAGAATCTATGGTTTTCTTTTTATAAGGTGGCATTATTTTTTTAGGATATTGTTTTTGCCATAACAAAGCAAAATGTATCCGCTTATTTTATAACCCCTTTTATGAGAAGTTTCAGCAACCTTGCCATTCCTCTGCTTTTAACCGGACTTTTTTTTTCTACTAATGTAGGTGCTCAAAAATTGGAGATCACCTCTTCAGATAGTTTGTCGTTATCTGCTGATACATCGCATCCATACTATTACCGGGTCAATGGCACGTACTTAAAAAGTATTTGGGATGATTTTAAACATGTAGCTGCATCTCCGGCTCATTGGCAAGGAAAAGACTGGGCAAAATTTGCGGTGATTACCGGAACAGGAGCCGTGTTGATGGCTACAGCAGACCGCCCCGTAAAACATATGATGGAGCGAAATCAAAAGCCGGTCTTTAAAAACATTACTGATGTTTTTGAACCCATCGGCAACCGGTATGGGCCACTATTGATCACTGGCATGTACCTGACAGGCGTCATTACCGGCAATCGAAGAATTGAGCATGCGTCCTTATCTATTACCCGATCACTATTAATCTCAACTGCTATTTATACTGCCACCAAATCAGTGATAAAAAGGCAGCGGCCGGTACGTACTGATAATCAATATGACTTTAGATTGCCATTTACTAAAAGCACAAAAACGTATACCAGTTTCCCGTCCGGGCATTCCAATACTGTTTTTTCAATAGCCACTGCTTGTGCGTTGGAGTTTAAAGAAACCAAATGGGTTCCTTATGTGGCCTATACAATTGCCTCTCTAACGGCCATATCTAGAGTATATCAAAACAGGCATTGGACAAGTGATATTTTAATAGGCGCATCTCTTGGGCATTTCATCACTAAAAAAGTATATGCGTTGGAAGAGAAAAAAAGAATGGAACTAAAAAGCACTTACTAAAAATGCCACGGATAGCATTCCTTCCAATTAATTTGAGGTTAGCTGATTTTTTAAAAATCCTTCGATAGTACTGCAAGGCACAAAAAAAGGTTTATCGGTGATCGTTACATTCAAATTTTGCCCTGTAACAGTATATGTACCCTGAATGCTGTTTCCCATAACGCTCAAGCCAAAATTACCGGCGTCTTCGTTTCCCTCAAAGTTGCCACCCTGGCTGTTTACAGCTGCTTTTGCTTTGCTGAGTACGCTTTGTGGTGTGCCGGAAAAAGATATTGAAAAAGTACAAGCCATTATTTAAAGATTTAAGTTTTTTGGAAATTTACGAACTCCCTTTGTCAGGCAAATAAATTATTTTTTATTGAGATTTTTGATGATTTCATTTTGCAGTGACGGATTAAGATTAAACAACAAAAAATGTTAGCTATTCTCAAATTAGGTAATCCATTTTATTAATCTTCATTGGCATCAGCCTCTGCTAAATGGTAATGAATAGCATACGAAAGCGGTTTTATAGGCTGCCCTTTATGAGTGGCCCACACTTTGGTAAAGGCCGTGCCATAATACAAGATAAGGGAAGAATAAAATACAAATAAAAGGAGCAGTACGACAGAAGCGGAAGCACCATACAAAGTGGTAATGTTGTTATATGTAAGTAGCCAGTGAAGAATTAATTTGCCGGCATTGAATAGCAGGCTCGTAACAAAAGCCCCGACCAATACGGTTTTCCAGGTTGCCCGGGCATCCGGCAAATAGCGAAATAAAATACTGAACCAGGCCGTAACGATAATAATGGAAATAAGGTGATTCAATACTCCATTAAAATAAAGCGCCAGCAAAGGAGAAAGTTCGCTGATGTAGTTGCCCATGTAAGCTTGCAGTCCTTCTATAAAAAGACCGAGGGTAAATAATAAACCAGCTACCAAAATCACAAAGATGGAATGCCAGCGTCCTTTAAGCACTCGTACTAAACTTCTTCTTTTTACCATCTTTATTTTCCACACCTGGTTCATAGAACTTTTAATTACTTTAAAAAGGGTAGTGGCCACAAACAACAGAAATATAAAACCACCAATAGTAATAAATGAGTTTTGAGCCAGCTTTCTAAAACTCATCAACGTATTAACCACTTGCCGCACGCTTTCATGACCAATGATTTCAGAAAGTTTTATTACTAATTGGTGGGTAATCCTTTGCGGATTAAATACAAGGCCTAATACTTGAATTAAAATTATAAGAATAGGAGGTAGTGCAAAGGTGGTAAAGAATGCAGTAGCTCCTGCCATACGCAATGGATCGTTTTTACTTAACTCCTTCATAGCGCTGCGAGCAAGCATGATAAAAACTGATACTGAATTTTGAGAGCCTTTCACTTTCATCCGCATTCTTTTACACTGTAATAATTTTTACATTGATATATTCTGAATATATAATGCACCAAACAATTATCTTTCTTTGAAAGGTAATAAAGATAAAATTTGGACTATTAAATTGCAGCAATATCCATTTAAATAAAAGATTAAGTAGGTCTCGCTTCGCAAAATTAAGTACGTTTTCAGGATCGTATTTACCCAACAGAATATATATAATAGGGTATTGAAAAAAACAAGCCCTTGAATAACTTTACGCATTCTTTCTAAATAAATTTAGTATGCCTTACCAATTGCAAACCAATCCATTTAAAGTACCTACCACAGATGGTAAACTTATAGAAGAACATACCGGCCTTGCCTCCACAGGAAATAAGCAAATGAGCATTGCACACATGGTGGCACCGCCCTTGTGGAGCGAACCGTTTCAGACTCCGGAATTTGATGAGTATACGCTTGTAAGCTCCGGCAAAAAATTGATTGATGTAGATGGGGAAAATATAGTGTTAGAAGGGGGGCAAAGTATTTTAATAAAAGGTGGAACAAGGGTAAGGTATTCTAACCCGTTTGATGCGCCTTGCGAATATTGGAGTGTCTGCTTGCCCGCTTTTTCAATGGAAGCAGTACATCGGGATGAAGCAGAATAAGATCAATGTAGTTGCTTAGCCGGCAAGATGATAATAAATGTGGAACCCTTGCCGGGCGCAGATTGCGCTTCTATGATGCCGTGATGATTTTCTATAATTTTCTTACACAATGCAAGGCCTATGCCCGTTCCGCTGTATGCCTGCCGATCGTTCAGCCGCTGAAACATCGTAAATATTTGCTCGGCATACTTTTGCTCAAAGCCAATTCCATTATCTGTAAATGAGATTTTTACATATTCAGAGGGTGCATTCTTTTTGTTTAATAAACCCAATTCATCGTCTGTTAGTTTTTGAAGATGTATTGTTAGGTGCGGATCATTTTCCGGAGTGGAAAATTTTAATGCATTATTTATAAGGTTGTAAAAAAGCTGGGTCATTTGTATAGCCAATGCTTCTATCACAGGGAGTTTGTCTACAATTATGGTTGCTTTTTTTTGTGTGATTATTAATTCAAGGTCTGCTCTTACGTCCTCAATTATTTTATTCAAATCAGTAGGTACAAAGGCTTTTTTATCTTTGTTTAAATGTGAGAAATTGAGAATGTCTTTAATGATATTCCTCATTCTTTCTGCCGAGGTGCAAATTTTATCAATGTAGTTTTTAGAAGGTTCGTCCATTTTACTGGAGCTTCTTTCTTTTATAATTTCTGCAAAGGTTCTGATCTTACGCACCGGTTCCTGCAGATCGTGGCTGGCCACATAGGCAAATTGCTCCAGGTCATTATTTGATCTTTCCAATTCAGCATTGCTATTTTCTAAATCCCTGGTCCGTTCTTTTACCTTTTGCTCCAGGTCTTCAGCAATCATTTTCTGGTCTTGAATCTCAGTACATGATCCTATCCATTTCACTATATTTCCATCCCCATCTTTTACCGGCAATGCCTTGCCTAAAAACCATTTGTAGCTGTCTGATCTATAATCTTTGAATCGGTATTCTATGCTATAAGGTGCGCCTGAATGCACCGATTGATACCAGGTATCCAGGCATTTTTGCGCATCATCTGGGTGTAATATTGGAATCCAGCTGTGGTCTCCATAACCTTCTTCAAAACCGGTAAACTCATACCATTTTTTATTATAATAATCTATAAAACCATCGGGCCGGGCGGTCCATACCATTTGAGGAACAAAGTCAGCCAGCTGTTTTAATTGCTCTCTGCTTTCCATGCGCTCCTGGGTTATTTTTT
>JBDSBL010000142.1:0-6779 GCA_039921625.1 Chitinophagaceae bacterium | reverse complement strand
AAGGCAGACGCACAAAGCCTTAATTGGACGGTATGGCCGGCACAATTTAAATAACAGGAAACTTAAAGTTATACAATGTAGGAAAGAGGAATATCACCCAGGTAAGGGGCCAAGTCCGCAGTGTCTTCAAAGCTATTTACATGTAGTATTTCATCTTCTTGCTTGGTGTAAGCCACTTCTACAAAAAAACCATTTAATTCAAAAAGCAAAGCTTGGTAATCTTCCGTGGTGCGATCAGTTATGTATTTACCTCTGGATAATAATTTTTTTTGCTGGCGGTGTTGGTTCAGGTTATTGAAATCTTGAATGGTCATGTGGTTTGATTTAGAATAGGAAAAGGTCAAATGAAGTGCCATGAACTACGTTCTCTCAAACCTTGTTTTTTTGAGGTCTGATGGTAGAAAGTAATTCACGCAGACTTCCATTTTGGGTAAATTTCTACACCCGATAGGCATCACTCATCTGTTCCAAAAAAGGGTCTACAGTGTTGGCAGGTTATTTACCTTTGCCCGCTTACATGGAAAAAGGGACGCTTAAAAAGGGACAAGTGCTGTTTATGGCTTTAGCTACCGGGTTGATAGTGGCTAATATCTATTACTGCCAGCCCCTGGTAGTATTGATTAGTAAAGAATTTGGGGTGGCAGAAAGCGAAGCCGGGATGATTACTTTTTTTACCCAATTGGGCTATGCCCTCGGCCTGTTGTTTTTTGTGCCGCTCGGAGATATGTTTGAAAAGCGCAAACAAATAGTATTGACCACGGCACTAACTGTTGGCTTTTTGATTATGGCGGCCCTTTCCACTTCTCTTTATATGTTGAGTATCGCCTCTCTTTTTATAGGAGCTACCTCCATCGTGCCTCAATTGATTTTGCCGTTAGCTGCACATTTGTCGCCTGCGCAAAACAGGGGGAAAATTATTGGTATTGTAATGAGCGGATTATTGATTGGAATATTGCTCTCACGCACCATCAGTGGCTTGATGGGGGCTTGGGTAGGCTGGCGGGGAGTGTTTTGGATAGCGGCCGGTATTTCTGCTGTTTTGTTAGTAGTCATGCAGCTTATTTTTCCCAAAACCCCCTCTCAATATTCCGGCAATTACGGCGCTTTAATGCGGTCTCTTTTAACCTTGGTCAAAAAACAGCCGTTGCTCCGGGAAGCATCAGCCATCAATGCGCTCACCTTTGCTTCATTTGGTATTTTTTGGACTACCATGGTGCTGCACCTCGCCGGTCCACCTTTTCATTATCAATCGGACTATATTGGTTTATTTGGCCTTGCTGCCGTAGCAGGTGCGTTAATAGCTCCACTTATTGGTGGCACTGCTGATAAAGGAAACCCGAGGGTAGCCATCGGGTACGGCCTGGTAACGGTACTCATAAGTTTTGTATTGTTTTACTTTTTTGGAAAAACCATTGCAGGCATCATCATCGGAATTGTATTGCTAGATCTTGGGCAACAGTCTGTTCATGTGTCCAATCAGGCAAGGGTATATAGCTTACAGCCCGATGCCCGCAACCGGCTCAATACGGTGTATATGACCGCAAGCTTTATTGGTACTTCTTTAGGTTCTGCCATTGGATTATGGATTTGGGATAGAAGCGGCTGGCCAGGAATTTGTTTGGCAGGTGGCATTTTTATTTCCTCTGCATTCATTATTTATGGCTTAACGTACAAGCATATTTCTAAACAATTTTTAGGGAATGAAATGATTGGGTAAGGTCCTTTTTATCACTTCTTACCTCACTACTTTCTGGTATTTTTTCTTCTTCTATTTTATAATAAAGCTGTTGGATCATCCCCTCATTTTAACGGTTATTTTATTGGGCGTATATTAGGATAAGCTAAGTTTTCCAGCGTGATGTTTTACAAACTTTAATTCAGAAAAAATGTAAAATTAGATTTGCCGGCAGGGGCTTCTTTTACTTAAACTTATTAATATGCCATTTACCAATTATTTAATAGCACTCTTTATTTCTATAGTATCTCCTACGCCAATCAATCATTTTACCAAACTTGATCACGGAGAAGACACAGATCTATTATTGCAGTTAAACGATGCCACCACCAAAGGAAGCATTAAAGGGGGCTCAAAAAGTTTATTACTGCAATCATCTATTGGATTAAAAAAAGGGCAGACAGTAATTGTAGAAATTGGGACGGAAAAGGGCGGCGGAAATTTAGGAACTGTAGGAGTGGGTGGGAGTTGGCCAGATACGAGGTTTGCAACAGAAGAAGCATTGATAGCGGATCGCACGCAAACCGTTTCCGGCATTTATGCGGTAGCAGAAAATACGGCTAATGTGTTTCGGTGGAATGGAAAAGATGCCTGGGTACCATTCACTACATGGCATTATTATGGAGGCAAAGGCCACTCATTTGCCTTGATTGAAAAGGTGCTTGATGTTTCCGATGACGGCCGGACTATTACTATAGAAAACAAGGCAAAGGCCACGGCAGTGGCAGCTAATGTGTATGTAGATAATGCGGAATTTTTAAATGAAGCCCTTAACAATACAGCCAATAGCAAAATAACATTGCCCACCAAAGGGAAGCGGTATGCTATCGGAAAAAACATTTACATTAAAAGAGATAAGCCACTTTTTTTTGATGGTAATGGCTGCACGTTTTTTTCTCCACAAGGAGCACCTTCTGCAAATTTTAAATTGGTTAAGACCTCAAATTCTGTTATCCAAAATTTCAATCTGCAGGGGAATGGAAAATTTAAGGGTTTTGCATTTCAAAAAGACATATACCCGGTGGGAGGTGCGTTTTGGGAAAATCCATATGTATCTGCCGGAGGGGTACAGATAGAAAAAAGTACAGGCTCAGTTGGCAAAAAAATAAGTGTAAAAGATGTATTAAGCTATAGCCTTCAATTAGGCGATGATGTGGATTGCCGGTTTGAAAATTCTACGGTTTATCCGCCCGAAAGCCTGGGCTATGTGGGATGGCAAGTGCATGGATATAGCAGTAAAGGAGGTGGATTTTTTGATGTGACACTTAATGCACCGGATGGTGGAAAGCTATGTAGCGGGTTTGAGTTTTTTGGATGCACAGATATGGTTATGAAAAACATTCGGGGAGAAAATGTAGTGAATGCCATTAACGGTGGAACTAATATTAAAATAATAGGATCAAAGTTTGTCATTAGGGGCAATTCGTTGGCCAAGTGGATGAACATGGGAAGTCCGGTTTGGGATTTAAACGGGCAATTTAATGGGGTTGTTTTTTCCGGTATCCAGATCGAGGATATGGAAATTACACAGCTTGGTTTTCAAAATGGAAACCTGCTCTTAAATGAAATTTATGGTCGTGATTTAACTCCAAATGTATCGGTGAAAAATTTTAAAAGTACTTTCCCGGACGCGGTGGAAGGCACTAATCCACACCTGTCTGTTTTCTTGTGGGCAGATGGAGCGCGGGTTGAAAATGCCGTTATTAATGGAAAGTTTCCCGCAGCTTTTTATGTGCTCAAGGGAGCCGCCGGCGCCCAGGAGCCTTATGTGTATGGGGCCAACATTGCACTAGGTTATGCAGCTGTAAAAGGGAAAGGATTGGGTAAGGGGTATTTAAAAAACAATAAGGCAGAATTTATGTATGCAAAAGAAGGAATTGAATTAAAAAACAACACGTATAAAAAGATGGTGGTGGAGCCTGCCAATTAGTAACAGAAATTTTTTATTATAAAATCCATTTAAGCGAACGTAACCCTGCAGCCATTTTATTTTAATCTTCCGCAGATTGGTCTTTCTCTATTTTACACAGCAATATATTATATCCCATTTTTTAAGATTAGTATCTATCCTGTAACCTTTGATGCTTTCGGTTACTCAATAGTAGGGTAGTGTCCTTTCTTAATCCGAACTTTAAGAATGGGCGCCTGCGTTTTAATTGGTTCAACTTTAAACGAAATCAATCATGCAAAATATACTTGACCTTACGGCGGTTGCTACGGATGAAAAGGCAATTGAAAACATACTGGCAGGAGACATTGCTTATTTTGAGATATTGATCCGTAGATACAATCCAGTTTTATATAGAATAGCAAAAGGCTATGGGTTCAACCATCAGGATGCAGAAGACCTGATGCAGGATGTTCATGTAATTGCTTACACGCAGCTTTCCAAATTTGAAGGACGCGCCTCCTACAAAACATGGATATCAAAAATCATGATTCATAAATGCCTTTATAAACTAAAGTGGGGGTACTACAAAAATGAATTTCCTTCAGAAAAAATTCAAGAATTAAAGGATCAACCCATGAGCTCATATACAAACAATTATCCAAACGAAAATGTATTGTTGAATCGGGAATTGACCGCCATACTGGAGAAGAGCATTCAAAATATTCCCGTCATCTACCGCACGGCTTTTATATTAAGAGTGGTAGAAGGTTTTTCCGTAGCGGAAACGGCCAGCCTTTTAGATATTTCTATGACTAATGTAAAGGTGCGCCTGAATAGGGCAAAGGCATTGTTGCAAAAAGAAATGGAACACTTTTACTCCCGTTCAGAATTGCTTTCCTTCAACCTTATTTATTGTGATGCCATTGTGGCAAAAGTATTTGAAAAGATAAAGAGGCTCCCCGATCAACAATAGTAAAAGATTTTTTTTGATGTTGGCGATGCAAGGCTATGACCTTTCCCCAGTTTCTTTTTCCTCCAAATATTATATACTATTATTCACCAGCACTTTTATAAAAAGGGATAGAGTTATTGACTATATAAATTTTGTTCCTGGCGCCCCTATTATAATTAGTTTACCTTGCAGTGGGTGAAGGTTTAATTACTACATCATAAAATATCCGCTCTATCAATCTTTTTTTTCAATAGACTGGGTTTGAAACTTGTAGGGAATAAGAGATCTGGAATTCATTAAAAAGAAAAGTATTCCGGACTGTTTTCTCTATCATTTATTAATTTTCGGGCTACCTTATTATCATTCCCTTTACTAACTGACTTACCCCCTCATTACCGCCAAAATTGGTAATGAATAATTATTAAAAACAAAAATAAAGATCATGGCAAATAATAATGTGAAAGCAATTCATGATTTCGGGCAAAGCATTTGGCTCGATTTCTTAGACCGAAAAATAATGAAGTCGGGAGAGTTGACAAGGTTAATAGCCGAAGATGGAATTTGTGGAGTTACTTCCAATCCTTCCATATTTGAAAAGGCAATTACGGAAAGTGCGGATTATTCAAAAGACATCATTGAGTTGTCGCAAAAAGCAGATTCCAATGAAAGAATTTTTTTTAGTCTTTGTGTAAAAGACATACAAGCCGCTGCGGATCTTTTTATAAAGGTATACGAGGAAAGCAACGGACAAGATGGATATGTAAGCCTGGAAGTATCTCCAAGGCTTGCCCGTGATACGGAAGGAACCATAAGCCAGGCAAGGATGTTGTGGAAAGAAGTTGGCCGTAAAAATGTAATGATAAAAATTCCTGCTACTGCGGAAGGTATTCCGGCTATCCGCCAATGCATATCCGAAGGCATCAATATCAACATTACTCTTTTGTTTGGATTGGATCGATATCAGGAGGTCATTGAAGCATACCTATCCGGACTTGAAGCAAGATTAAGTGCGAAACAATCAATAACATCCATTAGTTCTGTAGCCAGTTTTTTCCTGAGTCGCATTGATGTATTGCTTGATCCGATGCTGGTAGAAAAGGGACTCGATTCTTTAAAAGGAGAGTCCGCTACAGCAGCTGCAAAAAAAGCTTATTCTATTTATCAGGATGTGTTTACCAGCAGTCGTTTTAAGAAGTTGGAAAAGGAAGGAGCCCGGCGACAACGGTTGTTGTGGGCAAGTACCGGTACAAAAGATCCATCTTATAGCGATGTAAAATATGTAGAATCATTAATAGGGCCTGAGACCATTAATACTGTTCCGTTAGAAACCCTTGAAGCTTTCCGCGATCATGGGAAACCTGGAAATAATTTAGAACAAAATAGTGATCAGGCAAGCAAAGTATTAGATGTATTGAAAAAAAATAATATTGATATGGCTCATATTTCAGATCAATTAGAAAAGGAAGGAGTTGAAAAATTTAATAAGGCGTATGCTAATCTTTTAGGTGCAATAGAAAAGCAAAAGACAAAAGCATTGGCATAAATAAGATGGGTTAATATGATTTTATGGACACCCGAAAAACTTTAAATAAAGACGAAACATTTCTGGACTTGCTCCAGGTTTTGTATCATGCAAGGGAGAAGGTAAGTATGATCATTGACGAAAATGGAATGACCCGTGCAGAAGGTTTTATAAAAGAAATAAATGCTGCCGGAGAACCTCCATTTGTACTGCTTGGAAATGGAAAAACTATTTCACTGAAATCTATAATTGCAGTGAATGGCACCTTTCTACCTGATTACTCCGAATGTTGATAAATAGTAAGGGAAGATGATTAAAGTAAGGTTTTTTATTCCGCAGAAAGCACCACCGTTACGGAAGTTCCTATGCCTACTTAGCTGGTAGCGCGGATCCATCCAAAGTGATTTTCAACTACTGTACGGGTTACAAAAATACCAATGCCTGCACCTGATTTTTCTGTATTAAAACGTTGATACGCATTGAAAATACAGGAAGCATATTGCTGGTCAAAACCTATTCCGTTATCGCTAATAATGATCTCATAAAAGGAGTGATTTTGAGCCATCGGGGTCAATGGTAAGGATGCATCACCCTTCATTTTTTTCTTGATGATGCGACAATAAATATCAAACATTCCTGCTTCTTTACCGCGGGGAAACAGGAACAGGTATTTATTTCC
>JBDSBL010000141.1:0-5794 GCA_039921625.1 Chitinophagaceae bacterium | reverse complement strand
ATGCGGCTGGAAAGGTTACCGAATAAAAGATGCCGGTTGCTATGAAAAACAAGCACTGGTATTGGTCAATTTTGGTACTGCTTCCGGTATGGAAATCTTCGACTTATCCCAAGAAATTATTGATTCTGTGCAACAGAAGTTTGGTATATCCTTAGAAAGAGAAGTAAACATTATTGGCTAATGAATTCGTTATCCAAAATCCTCCTCCTCATCATCAAATCCGGAAGATGATTGAATGTTTAGCATGCTTCCCATCAGGTCTTTAAATTCAATGCTGCGTTCCAGTATTTTTTTACTGATCACTGAGTAGGAAGAAAGCCCATGCAACACAAATTCCATCCACAAAGCCGTTTCCTTTTCTTTTGCTTTTGGAAATATTTTCTTCACCAACGCATTTAGTCCGTCCACTTTATAAAGCTCATTCATTTTATCGCGGTCAGTGTCAGAAAAAAATGAATTGAAATGATTTCCCTTATCAAACCAACTAATAATAGAGCGGTAAGGATTTTCTGCAGCTTGGGTACTTTCTCCTTTTTTAGGAGTTCTCTTTTTCAGGCTTTCCGGGTTTGGAAAGTATTGAATGAATTGTGTTCTTATGGCTTTGTCTAATAGATTCATGGCTACCTGGTACGGGCCTTCCTGTTCGCCTTCATACACCAGTTCTATTTTTCCGGTAATAGATGGAATGACACCAATCAAATCCGATATCCAAACCTGCGTATTTTTTTCATTATGTACAATGGCACGCCGCTCCGCAGCACTCACTGCATTTTCAAAAGCTGAGATTGTAAGACGGGCACTTACACCGCTCTTTTTATCTACAAATTCACTTACTCTTGCTTCAAAAGCTACCTGCTCTATCAATCGTTTTACCAGGTTGCTTACCTCTATATTTTTTTTCTGTTCTTCATCCAAATTAGCTTCCTGCTCTGTTATAGAAAGAGCCGTTTCAATGCTTTTTGGATAGTGGGTAAGTATCTGGCTTTGTATGCGGTCTTTTAATGGAGTAACTATGGATCCTCTATTGGTATAATCTTCTGGATTGGCGGTGAAAACAAATAAAATATCAAGAGGTAAACGCAGCTTAAAACCTCGTATTTGCACATCACCTTCTTCCAAAATATTAAACAGTGCCACTTGTATTCTTGCTTGCAAATCCGGCAATTCATTTATTACAAATATGCTGCGGTTGCTCCGTGGAATGATACCATAATGGATCACGCCTTCATCGGAAAAGCTCAAGCGAAGATTGGCCGCTTTTATGGGATCTATATCTCCAATAAGATCAGCAACGCTTACATCAGGAGTAGCCAACTTTTCTCCATACCGCTCCGTTCTGTGTAGCCAGGTGATAGGAGTTTCATCTCCTTTGTGCAGGATCAGATCTTTCGCATATTTAGATACCGGGCAAAATGGATCGTCGGAAATTTCACTGCCGGATATCACGGGAATATATTCATCCAATAGGTTGGTCATTTGCCGGGCCATGCGGGTCTTTGCCTGACCACGTAAGCCTAAGAAAAGAATGTTGTGTTTGCTTAGCAGAGCTCTTTCTACATCTGGAATTACTGAATCTTCATACCCTAAAATGCCTGAGAAAGTGGACTCTTTGGCTTTTAATTTCGTAATAAGATTTTTACGTATCTCTTCTTTAATGCTTACGGATTTGTATCCTGATTCTTTTAATTCTCCTAACGTATTTATATGCTTTATATCCATTGTGATTTGTGTTATTAGCTAAACAATTTTATATGCTTTTATTTCTCTTTTGTCTTTAAATAATGTTGCTTTCCAAAGGTCAGTGATCAACATATAGAATGGTTTAAAAAAAATCTTGTTCCCGATAATAAAGGATTACAGAGGCGGTTAAAGGTAGGGGGTTCAACGGGAGATGCATTTAGTTTAACTATAAAATGCTCTTAATTATTTACTGGCTTGATACCTTTTTATTTTTATTTTATTTAGTAAAAAACTTCTAGTACACAACAGATGTGGTGTCTAAAAAAAGAAGGTAAAAAATTTTAAATTTTAAAACTTTCCGAAACATTAATAAACTGTTTTCCGCTTGCCGCTTTCAAAATCCTTAAAAATAAAAGCCCCCAATTTATCAAGCGATGCAAAAAAGGCTTTGCCCTGATTCATTTCGGTAAACTCTTGCACAAAGCGTTGCAGGTAAGGATCTGTGGCAATCATAAACGTGGTGATGGGTATTTTCAATTTCTTACATTGAGCCGCCAGGTTGATGCAGCGGTTGGTTATTTTCCGGTCAAGACCGAAACTATTCTTGTAATATTTTTTACCGATTTTTAAGCAGGTTGGTTTGCCATCAGTGATCATGAAAATTTGTTTGTTCGGGTTTTTTCTTCTACGCAAAATATCCATTGCCAATTCTAATCCTGCTACCGTGTTAGTATGGTAAGGGCCCACTTGTAAATAGGGAAGGTCTTTGATCTCAACGGGCCATGCATCATTTCCAAAAACAACTATATCCAAGGTGTCTTTAGGATATTTTGTAGTCATAAGCTCACTTAAAGCCATGGCTACTTTTTTAGCCGGAGTTATCCGGTCCTCTCCATATAAGATCATGGAATGAGATATGTCAATCATTAATACAGTAGATGTTTGGGCTTTGAAATCCGTTTCTCTTATTTGCAAATCATCTTCATGCATTTGAAAACTTTCTACTCCATGGTTGATCTGTGCATTACGAATTGATTCTGTAAAATCGATTTGCTCCAGCATGTCTCCAAACTGAAAAGGCCGGCTGTCGGGACTTATTTCATCTCCTTGCCCGGGCTTAAACGTTTGGTGATTTCCTGACCTTGTTTTTTTTAGTTTTCCAAAAATTTCTTCCAAACTTCTTTTGCGTATTCCCTGTTCGGTTTTAGGAGTTATTTTTATTTCACTTCGGTCTTCACTTTCTGTAATAAAACCTTTTTCTTTTAGCTCTTCCTGAAAGTCTCCCATGCCATATTGGTCATCTGTAAATTCATATTCTTTGTCTAATTGATTTAACCATTGCAAAGCTTCGCTTACATCTCCATTAGTATAGGTCAGAAGCTGCATGAACAAGTCAAGCAATTGTTCAAACTTACTTTTGCCATTGGCCGACGGGTCAAATTTTGAGAAATTATATCCTATCATATTTAAAAAAATAGTACTCTTAAATTACAAAAACTATGCTGCCTTTGTTCATTCATATTTGTTAAACAAAAAACCCTCATTTTATTGAGGGCTTTTAATTTATTTTAATTTCACACCACTGTCTCGGGTAGGTGTGGCTGATCTTTTTGGATTTTCAATTGGGGCAGGTTGCGCTGCATAGGTTTTTTCAATATTATCCAAAACGCCAAGCAATTCATCGTTTTCCCTTGCTTCATCGGCTAGTCCTTCAAAAAATGCTTCTCTTTCATTTTTTAAATAAGTATAATACGCCTTTTGTTCCAGCATATCCTTTCTGATAGCGGCTCTTAGCTTATTTACCAATGCGGCATCCCCTGCTTTGTACGCAGACTCAAGGTAGAGCATCGCTATTTGATTATGTTGGTTATACCGGCTTACCATAGCGTACGGCATAGACTCGGGATTCATCAGGCTTTCACTTTTTTCCAAAACTTTTACTGCTTCAGTTTTGTTGCCTTTGTCCGCCAGGTCGCCGGCTGTTTCTGCATACAAGGAACGTACAGATAATAGGTGTCTCCGATTTTCTTCATCAAAATATACGGAACCATTTTGAGCACCTCCACTAGTGAATTTGCTCAGCAACTTATCGGTAATCCAGGGAGTATTTAACCATCTTCCTCTTGCCTCACTGTTCTTGGCAGGTACCAGGCGGTAGGTGAGTCCATCTTTGCGCAAGTATTGGCTAAAACCCAATTCACCGTACGGAGAGGTAAAGTAAATAGGCCGCTTCCAATTGTTGGCTGCAATGATGTTTAATATGGTCAATTCATCCAGCGTTAAATATGATTTTTGTTCTGGCAAATCAATGTTCATAAAAGGAAGCAAGGTGTCTTTTCCATTTGCCATATTCCTTTCATTCATATTAGTAGTATCTACCGGTATCATGAAATGCTTTACTGGGAAGGATGCAATTGGAGTTTGTGCCCCTACAAATTTTTTCATTACATCATACAAAGGATAATAACGGTCTTGCGCTCCCTGTGGCTTGAACTGTATGTAACCAACTCCTTGAATTTGCTCTGGCGTAAATACCACATCAATTGGTGCGCTCTCATTTATTTTGTAGCGCAATTGATTTACATACCAATCTATTCCTAAGAGGCTGGTATTAATAATTCGGATGTCTGGACGAACTCCTAAAACTTCCTGGGCAAACCATAGAGGGTAGGTATCATTATCTCCAAAAGTGAATAAAATTGCATTGGGCGCACAGCTTTCCAAATAATTTTTTGCCATGCTAGGTGCCAGCGTTTTTTCGCTGCGATCATGGTCATCCCATTCTTCTATACCCATCACCACCGGAGCTATCATACAGGCAGCAAAAGCTACGCCTATAGCTGTTTTTGAATGAGATCCCTTATTAGAAATGGCCCTGGCACCGTACGTAATAGCAGCCACTACAGCTGCATACAACAAGCTGCAAAGCATGCCACTAATAAAGGAAGCACTGAATGTATTATTGGCATTGCTCATCATGGTAATGAGGAAGGTGGTAATGCTGCCATATAGTAAAACATTGTTGACGAGAGTTCTGTCTTTGGTGTCCTGTATCATTCGTACAAAACCAACTACCGATAAACCGATCCAAATGGCAAAAGCATAAAAAGAACCTACGTAAGCATAATCTCTTTCCCTTGGTTGATTGCCAGGTTGGTTTAAGTAAAGAACAATGGCGAAACCAGTAAAAAAGAATAATAAAAAAGTAACTATAAAATCTTTTCTGTTTCTATAAAACTGATAAACGGCGCCTACAATACCTAATATAAAAGGAAGAAAGAATAGATTGTTATTTGCTTTATTTTTCTTCAGGCTTTCCGGCAGTTTTGATTGATCTCCCAGGCGACTATTGTCAATAAATGAAATGTCTGTTTTCCAGTTGCCATCGCGTCTGTTTCCCAATCCCTGAATATCATTTTGCTTGCCGGCAAAGTTCCACATAAAATAACGCCAGTACATAAAACCAAGCTGGTAAGTAACAAACCATTGAATGTTATCACCATAAGTAGGAGCATCATATTTTACTTGTCCGGTTTGAGGGTCCTGGCTCCGCCCTAGCCCCAACCAACCGGCGTAAAAGTCAGCATGGCCCTGTTGGTTGCTGGCATCCCACACGCGGGGAAACAACATTTTATCTCCATTATCGTATGAATAATTTTGTGTTTTTCCAGTGGGCACATAAGCATCCGGACCTTTTACATATTTCATTTCACCTTCTTCCATGCCGGTGGGTTGCGCTTGAAAATGTGGGCCGTATATTAATGGAGCTTCACCATATTGCTCTCTGCCTAAATAATAAACAAGACTCATTGGATTGTCCACGTTATTCATATCAATGGCCGGGTTCGCATTAGATCTTATAAGCGTAGTGATGTAGGTAGAATAACCGATCATCATAAAAACAAAACACCACAATCCAAGACGTAAGTAAGACCATCCTTTTGCTTTGGCCCAACGTAACCCTAACCAAACTAAAATACCTATAACTATAAAGAAGAAAATAAACCCTGAAAAGAAAGGAAGACCAAAACTATTGACAAATAATATATCAAACTTGCCGGCATACTTTACCGTCCATTGGATAACAGCCACCTGCACGATCCCTGTAATGGCA
>JBDSBL010000140.1:0-3573 GCA_039921625.1 Chitinophagaceae bacterium | reverse complement strand
GCTCCAATGATGCCGTAGAATATTCTTTTTGTAAAACGGAATTATCGATGACTGCCATTAAAAAGGAAACCTCTTCTTTTTAAATAAATAAACTTTGTTGGTAAACTGTTGATGCATTCCATTTATTGAAAATGAATGCTGTGACTAATTTACAAAAACGGGTTATCGCTGGCTTGCAATCAACAAATTCAGATCAGTAAACTTTAGGTTAAACCGTTCGCTTAAATAAAAATTGGTAAGCGCTCCCTTAAACATATAAATACCACTCCGCAAGTGCAGTTGGTGCCAGATCATTTTTTCAAAGCCCCCATCCTCACCAGCCTCCAAAAGCAAAGGCATTAATACATTACTAATGGCCTGGGAAGCAGTACGGGCAAACCCGGACGGGATATTGGGAACACAATAATGGATGACTCCATATTTTAGAAAAATAGGACATTCATGCGATGTCATTTCTGCGGTTTCAAAACAACCACCCCGGTCTATACTTACATCAATGATCACAGATCCGGTACGCATACTGCTTACCATTTCTTCCGTTACTACTATCGGGGTGCGGCCCGTTTCAGAGCCAAGGGCTCCTACGGCTACTTCGCAGGTCTTTAATTGCTTGGCCAGAATGCGCGGCTCTATTACAGACGTCCACAACCTATGACCTATGTTATTTTGCAAGCGTTTTAACCGATAAACACTATTATCAAAAACCTTAACTGAGGCACCTAATGCAAGGGCAGCCCGCGCTGCATATTCTCCAACAATACCGGCTCCCAATATGATAACTTTCGTTGGGGCTATTCCAGATATACCTCCTAATAAAACTCCTTTACCATGATTGGCAGATCCTAAGTACTGCGCTGCTATCAACATCACGGCACTACCGGCAATTTCGCTCATGCTACGTACAATCGGGTAGGTGCCACTATCGTCTTTTAAGTTTTCAAATGAAATGGCCGTGATCCGTTTGTCCATCATGCTTTGCAGCAACTCGGCTTTTAGTACCGTTAGGTGAATAGGAGAAATAATCATTTGATTGTACTGCAAAAAAGGAAGTTCCTCCTCCACCACCGGAGCACTTTTTACCAGTATATGCGATTTATAAACTTCTTCTGCATCATATACAATCCGGGCACCTGCCTCACTGTAATCTTTATCTGCAAAGTGTGCCGCTTCGCCGGCGTTATGCTCTATGGTTACTTCGTGGCCATTACTTATTAATACACTCACCGCATCCGGCGTGAGCGCAATTCTATTTTCCTGGAAGGCTACTTCTTTTGGAATGCCTATTTGCAGCTGTGCACCTTTTGGCTTTATATCCAAAGTTTCCTCTAAGGTTTCGTAGCTAAAAGACGTACTGATTCGGGGTTTTTGTTGAGACATAAGGGTCGTGCTTAGTCAAATTTGAGACTAAATTACAATTGTTCTTTCATTGTGCTGCGGAGGTATTCCTCTCTACTCAAAATGGATACTAACCGCACCCCTTCTGATGCCTGTTTTATCACCACATGCACCGTGTTTTCATCAAATAGAAAAGGAGCTTTTTCCGGCCATTCTACAAAACAAATTTCATTGCTGTACACGCAATCTTCTACACCGGTTTGTTGCACTTCTTCTTCTCCATTCAATCGGTATAAGTCTATATGAAATATTTTTTTAGCCAAACCATTTTCCACAAACGAATATTCATTAATAATGGAAAAGGTAGGGCTGCTTAATGAATCTTTTACTCCTTTGCTCCTACAGAGCGCTGCTATGGTTGTTGTCTTTCCTGCACCCATCTCACCATGAAAAGCAAAAACAAAAGATTCTTTTACCTGATTCCAAAATAAGGTGGCAAAAGCGTCAAGCTCGTTCAACGAAACGTTCACAGTCATAGAACAAAAATAACCTTGTTTGCAACGAGGTTGAAAAGATAGAAGGGTATTAACTTTTATAAGGATTCGGTCGTAATTACCTTTGGGCGTTTATAATTTTATAGCATGGAAAAAGTTCAGTGGAAGGTAGAAGGTATGACGTGCGCTAATTGTGCCCTATCGGTGCATAAATTTTTAGAAAAAAAAGGCGCAAAGTCGGTAGCTGTGAGTGTGATCAATGGGGAAGTATCTTTCGAAATTACGAATGAAGGTGCACCACAACTTTTAGCAAAAGGAGTAGAATCATTAGGATATAAAGTAGATGCCTTGCAAACAGCAGGAGACAAAAAAAAGATTCCGTTTTTAAAAAATAATCTGCAACGCTTTTGGTTCTGTCTTCCATTTACCGCTGTCCTGTTATTGCATATGTTTCCATCGCTCCATCACCATCCTTCATTTAGCTGGATCATGAATCCGTGGGTGCAATTAGCCATTACCCTACCTGTATTTGCTGTAGGGATGCGGTACTTCGGTCGTTCTGGTTTTAAAAGTTTGCGCAGTGGAGTGCCCAATATGAATGTACTCATCACCATTGGTGCGGCATCTGCATTTTTATATAGCCTTGCCGGCACCATTTTATATCGCTCGTCTGATTATCTTTTTTATGAAACCGCGGCTACCATTATAACGCTTGTATTCTTAGGTCATTATTTAGAAGATGCTTCCGTAGCTACCACGCAACGCGCTTTGAAGGCTTTAGTAAAATCGCAAAAGGTGATGGCCAACATGATTGCCTTCGATGGCGACCATCAAGAAGTAATATTACCGCTAGAAAATACAGAATTGAAAGTAGGAGATCTTGTGTTGGTAAAAACCGGTGAGCAAGTACCGGTTGACTGCAAAATATTGTGGGGAGAAGTACATGTAAGTGAAGCGTTAATTACTGGAGAAAGTGTACCTGTGCTTAAAGGAAAAAAAGAAAAACTAATTGGTGGAAGCATTGTAGAAAGCGGCACCGCCAAAGCACAAGTGACTGCTGTAGGTAGTGATACCGTGCTCTCCAATATTGTAAACTTAGTGCAGCAAGCTCAGGGCGAAAAGCCTCCGGTGCAGCAAATGGCTGACCGCATAAGTGCCATTTTTGTACCCGCCGTTCTTATCATTGCTGCAGTCGCTCTTGTTGCCAACTGGCTTTACCTTGGCGCCTTTACTCCCGCACTTATGCGCAGCATTGCCATATTGGTAATTGCTTGCCCTTGCGCTATGGGCCTTGCTACACCAGCCGCTGTAGCGGTGGGTTTGGGCCGTGCCGCACGCAATGGAGTATTATTTAGAAACGCAAAAAGCCTCGAACTTTTTAAAGATATAAAGCAGGTAGTTTTTGATAAAACCGGAACCCTCACCACCGGCAACTTTGTAATCAACGGTTTTGGAATACAGACTGGTAATGAAGAAGAATTTAAGCGCATTGCTTATTCATTAGAAAAATATTCTGCGCATCCTTTGGCCAAAACGATTGCAAAAGATTGGAAATCACCCAACGAAATAAAGTGGAAAAAAATTGAAGAAATAAAAGGCAGTGGCATGAAAGCTATTGACGAAGATGGAAATATTTTCGAAGCAGGTTCCTATAGTCTGGCAGCTTCTTTAACTAAAGATGAAAGTCACAATATCTATCTATTGAAAAACGGTGAATGGCTTGGATGGATTGACCTGGCAGATG
>JBDSBL010000139.1:0-8944 GCA_039921625.1 Chitinophagaceae bacterium | reverse complement strand
GTTATTATCAAGTCTTTGCTGTATGAATTTTTTTGCTGCCTCAAGGTCTGAAGGTTGTTTATAAAATACACGGTATTGGTCAAACAATTCATATACAAAATGCCCCTCAGTTTTATCTAGCCTGATTATTTTCATTATAAATAAATAAAGGTGAAATCATTACATTATACTACTCAAATACGCAAAGAACCTCTGAATCCTCTTCCCGCATAATAAGATTCTGCTCCGTTGTGGTAGGTGAAAGTTCTATTAAAACGTTTATCGCAAAAAAGGGCTCCGCCGAGTTTTCTTATGGTGTCTGTGGCTTGTACCCAGCTTGATGTTTTAGTATCAAAATCTCCCTTTTCTTGCAAGGCATAATATTCCTGTTCCGTAAGTAATTGTACTCCCATTTCATGGGCGCCGTTTAGCGCACTGCCTTTGGGTTTATTTTCTTTTCTTGATTGGTGCGCCTCATCATCATAACATAAACTTCTTCTACCGGCAGGACTTTCTTTAGAGAAGTCGTAAAAAACAAATTCATTTTTTAATGTATCGTATTCAAATAGATTCGGCTCTCCACCTGTTCGTTCCATTTCGTTCAACGACCACAATTTTTCACCTTTTTCTTCCAGCCTAACCTTAATATCCGGCCAATGAAATGAAAGTTTATTATTCTTATCAAGACGCCGTTTCAGTTTGCTAAACAATATTTCTCTATCCTCTTTGCTTACCTTTTTATTGTTGCTTTTTTTATTCATTTCAATTGGATAAGAGATGGAAACTTGGCATTTTTCAGGTAATAATTTAGAACAGGTACTAACCAATGTTCTGGGCGATATAACCCTTTTTAATTACAGAAAATAAAGACTTTTATTCTTGGCTTCAATCACAGGTATTAAATAACCCTTAGGTAAAAAATTTAGAGAGTTACAAATATTGAGGCATTAGCTATTTAGCAATGTCTTTTTATTTTTCTACTAAATAATTCAGCTCTGTAACGCCGCACCTAAACTGGTGCGTGCTCACCAACTGCAGTTTTGTTTTGTGTTCATTTCCTGTAAAGAGAGGAATACCGCGGCCAAGGATTATTGGATTAACAAAGAGCCAATAGCCGTCAATTAGATCTAAGTCAATTAATGCATGCGTGGCCGAAGGACTACCAAAAAGTAAGATATCAGTTCCCTCTTCTTTTTTTATTTCATTGATCCGGTCAGATAAATTATTGCTGATAATAGTGGTGTTAGTCAACGCACTATCTTTCATTGTTTTGGACATTACAATTTTGTGCGCTTTGCTATACCATTTTGAATGCACCTTGTCATGACGAGACGCATCCGGTTCATCAGCTGCAGTCGGCCAGTAGCTTTCCATCATCTCAAAAGTGACCCGTCCATACATAGCAGCGTCGCTTGGCCCTATTCGCTTTTCTACGAAATCAAAAACTTCATCATTTACTGTGATCCAGTCCATTTCACCATTCGGTCCTGCTGCAAAACCATCCAATGAAATATGCATAAAGGAAAATATTTTTCTCATATAGGTTTGTGTATTAAAGTTATTTTTAATTAAGGTTTAAGGGTGGCATTTATCTCATTTTAAAAACGATAAATTTTTAAAACTTATCTGTAAATAATTTTTCTTTTAGTTGCATTTGAAGTTAAGAACTTTTGCAATAATTATTTTGTACTACTTCCACCAATGGTGATTGCTTTCATAAAGTAGGGCATTTAGATTTACAACTAAAACGTTTGGTTTTTTTGGTTACGGTTAGATCAATCAAAAAAGAATGCTAACGAAATTTTTAACCTGATAAAAGGCATTTCCTCATTCCTTTTTCCATTATCCAAATGCATAATTAATACTACCTCTTATAGCTGTAATTTAGGTAATACAAAACTGCACTTTATGAAGTTTTTATTCTTTCTTTTCTCCCTCGTCATTAGTGCCTCTCACACAGTGGCACAACAAAAAATACTTGGCTTTACCGATCCGCATGCTGCAGAACAAAAAGGCTGGGAAAAACAATTTGATGCGCAGCTCAATCCGCAAAACTTAGATACCTGGATGAAATACTTAACGGCATTTCCGCACCATGTGGGGTCGCCGCACGACAAGGCTAATTCAGAATACATGGCGAACCTATTTCGGCAGTGGGGATATCAAACAGAAATAGCCACATACTATGTACTATTTCCAACACCCAAAAAAAGGTTGCTGGAACTTATTGGACCAAAACCATTTAAAGCAAAACTTGAAGAAGGAGCATTGGCCGAAGACAAAACATCGGGGCAAAAAGGGGAGCAGTTGCCTTCCTACAATGCCTATTCTGCAGATGGAGATGTGACGGCAGACCTGGTATTTGTCAACCGCGGTATTCCGGCAGATTATGATGAATTGGAGCGCATGGGGGTGGATGTAAAAGGAAAAATAGTAATTGCAAAATATGGAGGTTCGTGGCGCGGCATTAAACCAAAATTGGCCGCCGCACATGGCGCTATTGGTTGCCTTATTTATTCTGATCCGGAAGATGATGGCTATGCACAAGGAGATGTATATCCGGAAGGTCCTTTCCGCAGAAAGGATGGGGTGCAGCGAGGCTCAGTCATGGACATGCCAGTGTATCCCGGAGATCCTTTAACGCCGGACAGGGGAGCCACTAAAGATGCTAAGCGGTTGGACTTGAAAGATGCAGTAACAGTAATGAAAATTCCGGTACTTCCTATCTCGTACGAAGATGCGTTGCCCTTGTTGCAATCGTTGGAAGGAAAGGTGGCACCTCCTTCTTGGCGCGGAGCCTTACCCATCACGTATCATGTTGGTCCCGGCAAGTCAAAAGTACACCTCGCTCTTTCTTTTAATTGGGATACAAAACCTGTGTACAATGTAATTGCTAAAATGATGGGATCAGAGTTTCCCGACCAATGGATTGTACGTGGTAATCACCATGATGGATGGGTAAATGGAGCAGCAGATCCTATCAGCGGAATGGTGGCTGAAATGGAAGAAGCAAGAGCAATAAGTGAACTGATAAAAAAAGGGTACAAATTAAAAAGGACAATTGTATTTGGTGCCTGGGATGGTGAAGAGCCGGGGCTATTGGGTTCTACAGAATGGGTGGAGGACCATCAGCAGGAATTAAAACAAAAGGTAGTGGCCTACATTAATTCTGATGGTAATGGACGAGGCTTTATTGGTGCTTCTGGTTCGCATACTTTGGAACCATTTTTTAATGAAATTATTGGTGATGTAATGGATCCGCAAACCGGAGTATCCATCAAAGAAAGAAAGTATGCACAAGCCTTAGTGGAAGCCGATAAAGCAGGCAGAGCAAAGCTTTATGGAAATAAAGATTTCAAGCTCGGAGCTTTGGGTGCAGGGTCTGATTATTCTCCTTTTTTACAGCACCTTGGAATTGCTTCTATGAACCTAGGTTTTGGCGGAGAAAGTGCCGGTGGCGAATACCATTCTATTTATGATTCGTACGATTTATTTACGAAGTTTAAAGATCCTGGTTTTGTTTATGGCATCGCTCTTTCCAAAACTGCCGGAAGGGTTATCATGCGGTTGGCCAATGCCGATGCATTGCCTTTTGATTTTAATGCTTTTTACAAAACTGTTGCTGATTATGCCACGGAAGTAAAAGCTTTATTGGAGAGTACGCGGGCTGAAACTGAAATGCAAAACAAGATGATTAGCGATGGATTGTTTGATGTAGCAAGAGACCCTAAGAAAGGTTACTTGTCACCAAAAAATAAAGAAGCTGTTCCTTATTTAAATTTTAGTGCCATGGAAAATGCATTGATGCAATTGAAAGAAAGTGCAGTTGCTTTTCAAAAGAACTTTGATAAAGCAACCCTGCTTTCCACTTCAAAACAAAAAGAACTGAATGAGTTGCTTTATACCGCAGAAAGAACGTTGGTACAAGGCCCCGGTTTGCCCCGCCGCCCCTGGTACCGACATCAAATTTATGCGCCTGGTTTTTACACAGGTTATGGAGTAAAAACATTGCCAGCCATTCGTGAAGCAATAGAACAGCGAAACTGGAAGGAAGCTCAATCAGGTATTGAAACAGTAACAGGGGCATTGCAAGCGTACAATAGTCAGGTGATGGAAGCACTAAAGCTAGTGCAAAAAACATTTTAGTATATCAGGCTACCTTTGGCAAAATGTAGATGTACGGATGACAAGAGCATTACCGGAAAATTTAATAACCTCATTAAAGGGTGTCAATGGCTTTGAGGAAGCATCCTTTCGTCAGGTACATTCTTCAGGAGAACAGGTAACATCTATCCGCACCAATCCGGCTAAAATTACTATTGAAAAACTGTCCCTTCCGGTGGCCGGTGCGGTGCCTTGGGCAGTCAATGGATGGTACTTGACGCAAAGGCCATCCTTTACTTTTGATCCCTTATTTCACGCCGGATGTTATTATGTGCAAGAGGCGTCAAGCATGTTTTTGGAGGAAGCCTTTCGGCAAACAGTTGATGGGTCTTTACCGCTGAAGGTATTAGACCTGTGTGCGTCACCGGGTGGCAAGTCCACTCACTTACAAACACTAATATCTCCACAAAGTATTTTGGTTAGTAATGAAGTAGTAAAGGGTCGGAATAATGTATTGGTAGATAACATTTCCAAATGGGGAGCTGCCAATGTGGTAGTGACGGCAAACGATGCCCGTGCCTTTCAAAAACTGCCCAATTATTTTGATGTAATGGTAGTAGATGCTCCCTGCAGCGGCAGCGGGCTGTTTCGGCGCGATGAAGGGGCAATGGATGAATGGAGTTTACATAACGTTCAACTTTGTTCTGACCGTCAGAAACGGATTTTAAATGATGCGTTACCTACACTGAAAAACGGAGGCATTTTGATTTACGCTACCTGCAGTTATTCAAAAGAAGAAGACGAAGATATAATGGATTGGCTGGTGCGGGAAATGCATTGCCAACCGCTTCCAATATCCATTGAAAATGCTTCTGGTGTCGTTGCTTCTCATTCCCCAATAAGTGGAGCCACCGGTTACCGTTTTTTTCCTGACCGGGTAAAAGGGGAAGGATTTTTTATGGCTGTTTTTCGAAAAGAGAGAGAGGAAGAAAATGAAAAGGTGAAGGGAAGCAAGGTGGAAAAAACAGGGACGAAACAAAAGGAAATAATAAGTCGTTGGCTTAAGGATTGGGACGGAGAAGTAGTGGCTTTGTACAATGGACTTTACCTCGCATCTCCTAATTTATATGAGCAACTTTCGTTTTTGCAAAAGGCATTAAATATTCAATATGCCGGTGTGGGAGCAGGATCTATAATGAAAGAAAAATTAGTACCGGCTCATGCTCTTGCTATGAGCAATTTATTATCTGATGCTATTCCAAAAACAAATCTCTCCTACGAGGATGCCATAAAATATTTGCAGCGATCCGATTTTAAATTAACATCTGAAAGACCGGGCTGGCAGGTGGTTTGCTATCAGGAGCACAATTTAGGCTGGATAAATGCGTTACAAAACCGGTTCAATAATTACTATCCAAAGGAATTGCGTATTTTAAAACAGCATAACCATTTACCCTTTAAAAAATAATGTACATATTTGTAAAACCTCCAATCAATATCAAAATGAAAAAATTAATAATAATTGTTTTACTCTTTTGTTCGATGGCCACCTTTGCCCAAAATGAATGGGTGGTGCAAAGCAATGGCGGTACTTTATTTTTAAAACATATTGTACAACCTAAAGAAGGAATTTATTCAATTGGCCGGTTGTTTAATGTGCCTCCTAAAGAAATTGCCTCATTAAATAAAATAGAAATCACTACCGGCTTAAATGTGGGACAAACAATCTTGATACCTCTCAGTAGCTCCAATTTTTCGCAAACAACTACCACTAACACACCGGTGTATTATATAGTAGGAGAAAAGGAAGGTTTGTACCGCGTAAGTACCAATAGTGGTAAGGTTTTGATGACGAGTTTGCGTAAATGGAATAACCTTACTTCGGATAATCTTGCAACCGGTCAGAAATTAATAGTTGGTTTTCTTACGGCACCGGAGGTAGCGGCTACCGCCAAAACAGAACCATTTAAGGTAAAGGAAGTGGTGGCACCGCCAGCGGTAAAAGAAGGTCCTCCACAAACACTGCCGACACAAAAAAATATTGAAAAAGAAAAGGATACAGAGGTGGTGACCAAAGCACCGGTAACGCCAAAAAATAATTCAATTCCTCCGGCTACCTCGGTGACTTATAATGATGCGGCGGGAGGTTATTTTAAAAAGGAATTTGACACCCAGAGCACGGGCGCAATAGCTAAAGAGCAGACAGCAACCTCTGGTATTTTTAAGACCGCCAGTGGGTGGCAGGATGGTAAGTATTATGCTCTAATGGATGGCGTTGATCCGGGTACTATTGTCCGTGTGATCAACCCTACTAATGGTAAAACTATTTATGCAAAGGTGTTAGGTCAAATGAGTGGTATTCGTCAAAATGCCGGTTTGGAATTACGCATTTCTAATGCGGCTGCATCTATTCTGGATATTACGGATACCGATAAATTTATTGTTCGGGTAAACAGGTAAACTGATACTAATAATAGAAAAAGGCCGGAATTATTTTCGGCCTTTTTCTTTGATGTACTCGTAAATTATTAAAAGCGGTAACCACGCAAAAAGTCTGTAATCCCTATTCTTTTCTTTCCTTCTATTTGCAATTCTTTGACCCAAATAAATCCATCTACGCAGGCAAATTTCAAGAAGGTTTTTTTATCAGTACTAAATTCACCGGGAGGTATATCCGGTTTTATTATTTCCTTTTCGCAACTAAAAATCTTTAGTGTTTTTCCTTTAAGTAGAGTGAATGCAGCTGGGTAAGGGGATAAGCCTCGAACAAGATTATATACGTCATCTACCGGTTTATTCCAGTCAATACTACAAGTAGCGGTGAAAAGTTTTGGAGCATGTTTTAAGGTTTCGGATGGCCCACGGTTACATTCTGATTGAGGTGTTTCTTTCAGGCTTCCATCAGCAAGACCGGTTATTGTTTTTACTAAAAGCCCGGCACCTGTGTACATTAATTGATCGTGCAAGGTTCCAGCTGTTTCATCATCAGCAATGGCTACTTTTTGTTGCAATAAAATATCACCTGTATCTATCTCATGTTTCAATTTAAAAGTAGTCACCCCTGATTCTTTTTCACCATTGATCACCGCCCAGTTGATAGGAGCTGCACCACGGTATTGTGGCAGCAAGGAGGCATGTACATTGATAGTGCCCATTGAAGGATGATTCCAAACCACCTCTGGTAACATGCGAAAAGCAACTACCACTTGCAGGTCTGCTTTTAGGCTTTGCAATTCATCAATGAATTGAGGATCTTTTAATTTTTGTGGTTGTAAAATCCTTAGGCCTTTTTCTAGAGCATATTTTTTTACAGCACTTTGTTGCAGGTTCATTCCTCTACCACCTTGCTTGTCTGGTGCTGTTATTACTCCTACTATATTGCAGCCTGCGGCTACTAAAGCATCCAGAGATGCAACAGCAAATTCCGGTGTGCCCATGAAAATAATTCTAAGGTCTTTTACATTCATGCACAGTTGCTTTTATTGATTTTATTTAGTTATTGAAAGTCAGGATACAACAAATACTTCTTTCTTATTTGTTTAAAAGCAAGAAGTTTTGGTTCCCAGCTTTTGCGTATTTCTTTTTCTGATTTGCCTGCCTTTATCTGTTGCATGAGCGTTGCATTACCAGCCAGTTTATTAAAAAAATAATCCGTTTCTGATACATTTTCTTTTTTAGACAATAGAAAAAAATTATCCTTCTGAGGAAATAACTTATAGGCTTGCAGCAACCAGCATAGCTGCACGCGATTATCAATTTTATTCAATACTTCAGCAGTGGTGCCACTTACATTCCAACCATAGCAAAGCTGGTCTTTTAACTTTGGGTCCTTAGCTCCGTCTCTTGCTGTTGGGGTAAATGGATATAGAGTTTTAGGCAATGAGGGATGACCAAATATTTGGAAAGGTTTGTCTGTACCACGTCCTTCACTTAATACCGTTCCTTCAAAAAAACAGATAGATGGGTACCAATAAATAGATCCCATATCGGGTAGGTTGGGTGATGGTTTTACCGGTAAAATGTATTTGCTCTTATGAGTGTAATTAGCACATGGAATAACGGTTAATGAAAAATAACCTGTAGCCCCGGCCTGATAGTTGGCAGCCAATATATTTTTGGTATAAGCCTCTGTTGCTTCTTTGCTCAACCAACCTTCCTGCAATAGCATGGTAGCATATTCGCCTACCGTCATTCCGTATACAATGGGAACGGGTTGCATGCCTATAAATGATTTGAATTTTGGCTCCAGCACTGGGCCATCTACGTAATGTCCATTAGGGTTTGGCCGATCTAATATGATTAATGGTTTGTTTTGCTCAATAGCTGTTTCCAGGTAATCCTGCAAAGAAGAAATGAAGGTGTAAAAGCGAACTCCAACATCCTGAATATCAAACAGCAATACATCTACGTCTTTTAAATCTTCTGCTGAGGGTTTTCGTTTTTTACCATAGAGGGAAACTACAGGAAGCCCGGTAGCTGCATCCTCTATACTTTCTACTTTTTCGCCGGCATCTGCCACCCCTCTAAATCCATGTTCCGGACCAAAAATTACTTTAATACTCACCCCTCTTTTTTTTAACGTATCTACCAAATGAGTACCTCCCACCATAGAGGTTTGGTTGGCAAATACAGCTACTCTTTTCCCTTTTAATAGTGGAAGATATTTGTCAAGTCTTTCGGCACCAGGCATTATTCGGGTACTACCGGGAGCGGATTGAGCGGTAGTAGATTTAGCTAAAAAGAATGAAGATAAAAGGACCAAAAGCAATTTCACGTATTTCATAATTACCGGTTACTTTAAAAATAAAAATAGGAATAAAAGTACAAGACGGTGTTTTAATAGAAGAGGTGGCCTTGTATG
>JBDSBL010000138.1:0-16418 GCA_039921625.1 Chitinophagaceae bacterium | reverse complement strand
CTTAGGGTTGCAAAAGTAAGGGTAAATATCAAACAACCATATTTATTGAAAATTATTTAAAGCCAGAGTATAAAACATATCGTTAAATAAGTTTTTCTAATAAAAAATAATAAGAACTATGTGGTGTTATAAATTAGTTATCAGGAAAATGGTTTTGTTATAATGAGTAATAACTAGTCTCTATTAATTTCCATTCTGAATTCATATATGCTTCTTTGCAACCAGTAATAAACTACCATTTTTTTTACATGAGCCATTTATTTGTATGCACCAATAACCGGCTTGCGCCTTTAAAATTCTGTAAATTCGTGACGTATGGAAACCGTAGCGCAGATACCGAAGTACAACCTAAATGAAGAACAGGAAAAGAAGCTGATTTTAAGAGAATATCGTTCCCTGTTGCGTGCCCTAAAAACAAGATTAAAACCAGGGGATAAAGCCATGGTGCGCCAGGCATTTGAAATGGCTGCAGAAGCGCATAAAAGTACCCGAAGAAAGAGTGGAGAACCTTACATATTACATCCCATTGCCGTAGCCCGCATTTGTGTAGAAGAAATTGGTTTGGGCATTCGCTCCACCATATGCTCCCTCCTGCACGATACGGTAGAAGACACTGATATTTCATTAGAAGAAATTCAGCGCGAATTTGGACCAGAAATCTCCAAGATTGTGGATGGTCTTACTAAGATCTCTACCGTGGTGGACGTAAATGCATCGCAACAAGCAGAAAATTTTAGAAAAATATTATTTACGCTTACCGATGATCCGAGAGTAATTATTATAAAGCTGGCAGACCGCCTGCACAACATGCGCACGCTGGACAGTATGAAAGGTGAAAAGCAGTTAAAAATTTCTTCTGAAACTGTGTATGTATATGCCCCACTGGCCCACCGCATGGGATTGTACAATATCAAAACGGAGATGGAAGATCTTTCCATGAAGTACCTGGAGCCGGATGTGTACAAAGAGATTGCCCGCAAACTGGCGGAAACAAAAAGAGAAAGGTCGCGGTACATTAATGAATTTATAAAACCACTTCAGGATAATTTAGAAAAAGGAGGCTTTGATTTTGAAATTTATGGCCGGCCAAAAAGCATCCATTCCATTTGGAATAAAATGAAAAAGAAAGGAGTTTCTTTTGAAGAAGTGTATGATCTTTTTGCAATTCGCGTATTATTAAATTCTACTCCCGAAAAGGAAAAAGAAGATTGCTGGAAAGTATATTCTATGATCACCGATGAGTACCTGCCATCGCCCGAGCGGTTGCGGGACTGGCTGAGCAATCCAAAAAGTAATGGATACGAAGCACTGCATACCACAGTGATGGGGCCACAGGGAAGGTGGGTGGAAGTGCAGATAAGAAGCAAACGAATGAATGAGATAGCAGAAAAAGGGTTGGCAGCGCATTGGAAATATAAAGAGGGTGCCGCTGATGAAAGCCGGTTTGATAAATGGTTTAATCAGATACGCGAAATGCTGACCACGCAGGATACTGATTCCATTGACTTTTTACAGGATTTTAAACGCAGCTTTCTTGCAGAAGAAATCTATATATACACACCGAAAGGAGATGTAAAGATGTTGCCGGTAGGCGCCACTGCGCTTGATTTTGCATTTGCCGTGCATAGCGAAGTAGGTACCAAGTGTATCGGCGCTAAAGTGAACCATAAGCTGGTACCCATCAGCCACAAACTGCGCAGCGGCGATCAGGTTGAGATCATTGCCTCCAACAAACAAAAACCATCTGAAGATTGGCTGAATTTTGTAGTGACCGCAAAGGCCCGCACTAAAATAAAAGACGCGTTAAAAGAAGAAAAGCGGGCAGTGGCAGAGGAAGGTCGCTATACGGCGCAACGCAAGCTGGAAGCCATTGGAGCATCGTTTAACCAGGCAAATATTGATGAACTCGTCGCCTTTTATAAATTCAATTCACCCCTCGAATTATTTTACCAGGTTGCGGTAAAAAACATTGATCTTAAAGAAATCAAGGAATTTAAAGTTCATGGAGATAAAATAGAAGTTCCCAAGCCAGTAAAGATTCAGGATTTAAAATCTGAAGTACCTCACACGCTGCCTAAAAAAGATACGGAATTAATTATTTTTGGCGAGAGCAGCGACCGGATAATGTACAATTTGGCCAATTGTTGCAAACCTATTCCCGGAGATGATGTTTTTGGATTTGTGACTACAGGAAAAGGACTTACAATCCACAGAACCAATTGCCCAAATGCAGCCAAACTTATGAGTAATTATGGCCATCGGGTAGTGAAAACAAAGTGGGCTAAAAACAAAGAAATTTCCTTTCTTACGGGCTTAAAAATTATAGGAATGGATGACGTAGGTGTAGTAAATAAAATTACCACCATCATCAGTGGCGATTTGCGAATTAATATTTCGGCCATTACCATTGAATCCAAAGACGGGTTGTTTGAAGGCACTATCAAATTATTTGTGCACGATAAAGAAGAATTGGAAGAACTGGTGCAAAAATTAAAAACACTTAATGGCATTCACAGTGTTGACCGGTTTGATACTGAAAACGCAGTATAATTTTAGATTAAATTGAAATTTATTCATGCTGTGAAATTCATTAACTGCTCTAGTTATTTTAAATTTAATATTGATTAAAAGATTGTTTTAAAAGATTAAAAAAGACAATTAAAATAAACCCTTACGATGGAGGTTTTATTTTATCCCTTTGCACCGTTCGCTTATTTTTGCCCCTCTCAATTACTTACACTTTTTTTATGGTTGATGTTATTCTAGGTTTGCAGTGGGGCGATGAAGGCAAAGGAAAAATCGTGGATTACTTTGCAAAAAACTATGATGTAGTAGCCCGCTTTCAAGGCGGCCCTAATGCAGGCCACACCTTGTATGTAGGGGATAAAAAAATTGTATTGCACCAAATTCCTTCTGGTGTTTTTCACCAGGGAACGGTGAACCTTATTGGAAATGGTGTAGTACTAGATCCGGTAACCTTGCAAAAAGAATGTGACACAGTAGCTTCCTTTGGTGTGGATCTTAAAAAGAATTTATTCATTTCAGAAAGGGCTCATTTAATAATACCTACACATAGAGCGCTCGATAAAGCGGCTGAGTTGTCTAAAGGCAATGACAAAATAGGATCAACCTTGAAAGGGATAGGTCCGGCCTATATGGATAAAACGGGAAGAAATGGCTTGCGCGTTGGGGACTTATTGCACAAAAACTTTACGACTGCATACATTCAGTTGCGTCTTAAGCACCAACGGCTTTTGGATAATTATAATTTCAGTGAAGATATTGCTGCCTGGGAAGAGGAATTTTTTGATGCAATAGAATTTTTGAAAAGCCTCAATATTGTAAACGGAGAATATTTTTTAAACAAAAAAATCAGCGAAGGCAAGAGGGTGCTTGCAGAAGGAGCACAAGGTAGTATGCTTGATATTGACTTTGGTACCTTTCCTTTTGTTACCTCATCCAACACCATTTCATCAGGAGTTTGTAATGGATTAGGCATAGCTCCACAAAAAATAGGGGAAGTAATTGGAGTTTCTAAAGCGTATTGCACCCGGGTAGGCGGGGGTCCATTTCCCACAGAATTAACCGATGAAACTGGCGAAGAATTACGGAAGCTTGGAAGTGAATTTGGTGCCACCACAGGGCGGCCGCGCCGTTGCGGATGGATGGATGCCGTGGCCTTGCGTTACGCCTGCATGATAAATGGAGTTACTCAAATTGTAATGACTAAAGCAGATGTACTGGATACGTTTGAAAATTTGAAAATTTGTACTCAGTATAAAATTGAAGGAGTGGATACAGACGAGGTGCCTTTTCAAATGTTGCGCAGCCCAATCACTCCTATTTATGAGCAATTGAAAGGGTGGCATAGAGATAGCACAGGAATAAAAGAGGATGGAAGTATCCCGCAAGATATGAGAGATTATATTCAATTTATAAATAGTAAAGTAGGCGCTCCGGTATGTTATATTTCCAATGGGCCGGGCCGTGATCAAATCATTAAAGTTTCTTCTTAAAAAACATTTTTAAAAAATTTGGCTATTTAAAAACTTCACTGAAATTTTACACTGACAATAATTAAGTACATGGCAATAATATTAGATACAGACACTACAAATGAGACCGTTGATATTGTAGATACCTTGTTGGCGCAGGCAAAAAGAACAGCAACAAAACCTAAGAAAGAAGAAGCAGAAGATGAGGAAGACGATGCTCCAAAAAAATCAAACCGCAGTTCTAAAAAATCGGAAGATGACGATGAAGAAGAGCTAGAAGAAAAAGGAGATGATTGGGAAAAAGGTGAAGAAACGGATGAAGAATGGGATCCTGATTTTGAAGAATTTGACTTACCAAAATCTAAGAAAGGAAAAGCAGGTAAAGAAGATGAAGATGAAGTGAAGCTTGAAGAGGACGAAGAGTTTAAAGACCTGTTTAATGATGATGGTGGTTTTGATGATGAGGAGGAAGATTTCTAACCATAGGAAAAACCATTGCTATCAGCAACTTTCCCATCAATGATATAGAAGAATTTAAAATGAAAATGTTGCACTGGGCACAGCAGTTCAACATTTTATGTTTTTTAGATAATCAGCAGTACAACATAGCACCTCATTATGAAGAGTGCCTTTTAGCTGTAGGTACTAAAAGAACATGCATAGCGGGCAAAAATTCCTTACAAGATTTGGACAGCTTCATTCAAAAAGGGTCATGGCATTTTGGACATTTATCCTACGAGCTTAAAAATCACATATATCCCAACACTTCTATAAAAGAGGATAAAATTTGCTTTCCGCATTTCTTCTTTTTTGAACCCGAGATTGTAATTCAAATAATAGAAAACGAAGCCTGCATTGATGGGGAAAATGCTACCGATATTTACAAGGCTATAGTACTTCAAGATGTGTTTGAGGTTAAAGAACCGTTGAATTTAGAGCTGCATTCCCGGCTTACAAAGGAAGAATACATTAGCACCATTAAAAAATTGCAAAAGCACATCTTATTAGGAGATTGCTATGAGATAAATTTTTGCCAGGAATTCTTTGCGGAAGATGTGTCAATAGACGTATTTTCTATTTATCAAAAGTTGATGCAAATTTCTCCTAATCCGTTTTCAGCTTTTTATAAACTTAATGATCAATACCTGCTCTGTGCCTCGCCAGAAAGGTTTCTGGTAAAAAAAGGAAATAAGATAACAGCCCAACCTATCAAGGGTACTAATGCCCGAAACGCTGAAAATGCAGCAGCGGATGAAGCGCTCAAAAATGCGCTTTTTTCTAGTGGAAAAGATAGAGCTGAAAACGTAATGATTGTAGATTTAATGCGCAACGATCTATCAAAAATTTGCCGGGAGGGAACAGTAACTGTTGAAGAATTATTTGGTGTTTATGCATTTCCACAAGTGCACCAAATGATAAGTACCATTAGTGGAGAGTTGAGAAGTAATATTTCATTTGCAGAAATAATAAGGGCTGTCTTTCCCATGGGATCGATGACAGGAGCTCCAAAACAAAAAGTAATGGAACTCATTGATTATTATGAACCATCTGCCCGTGGAATTTTTTCAGGTTCTGTTGGCTACATTGATACCAAGGGAGATTTTGATTTTAATGTAGTCATCCGAAGTATTATGTATCATGCAGGTTCCAAATATCTTTCTTATCAGGCCGGGTCCGGCATCACTCATTATAGTGATCCCGATCTGGAATGGGAAGAATGTAATCTTAAAGTAGCGGCCATAAAAAAAGTGCTGGCTTTATAAAACCAACACTTTCAAAAATATAAAGACGCATTACCGAGTGGCTAGGGTAAGTGCCATTTTAATGGACTGTTCTAATATCTGCCATTTTTTGGCCAGAAATAATAAAGATTTATCAGCAGGCAACCGGAGATCGTAGGTATTATTGATAGCCATATTTTGATCAAAGGCCGGATTCAAACGATTAAATTCTATAATACTCATCTCAAGATATTGGGCTATCACCATGGAGTTGTATTTGCCACTGATAGAGAGTGTTTCCACTGTATCCTTACTGGCTCGAGGAGAATTAATTATTGGCAATGCTTCTACCTCTTTTTTAGTAAGAGTAGCTATACTTCCTTGCCCCTCCATTATATAATGCGTAGCAATAAACTTCTTTACGTGATTGCGGGATTCTGTAGGGAGATAATACTGTAGGTTCCAAAAGTTACGACTTCCACTTTTCCGAATGGCAGCATCTACCTTTCCCGGTCCGCCATTGTAAGCAGCAATTACCAAAAGCCAGTCATTGTAAATACCGTATAAAGAAGTAAGATATCGAGCAGCAGCCTTTGTACTTTTGGTGAAATCAGTACGTTCATCTCTTTTTCCACTCACTACAAGTCCCATTTCGCGGGCTGTTTGCGGCATAAACTGCCAAGGGCCAACTGCTCCTGCCCAAGAAACTGCGAATGATTTCAATTCAGATTCAATAACAGACAAATATTTTAGTTCCACAGGTAAGCCGTATTTATCTAAAATACCATCCATCATGTCAAAGTAGGGCTTTCCCCAAATTTTCATGTTCAGCAATTTTGAGCTGTTTTTGTCCACGTAGTCATCTACAAAACTGATTGCATTTGGATTTAATTTCCCTGCAAAGGCAGCAGTGGTGTTTGATGCTTCAAATAAGTTTTTAAAACCTTCCCGGGGGTTTGCTATTATTTGTTCTGGCAGGGTGGAATCCTCTTCAGCATCTACTATGCTATCATTTTGAGGAGTGTTGGTTGCAAAAGAGGCTGTGGCAGAAGAAAATAAAAATGCCAACAATAAAAGTTTTTTCATCCTTGATGTTTAAAGGGTCCATCTAAATCTCACGGTAACCGGTACGCAACTTTATTGTGGCCTTAGTCTGTACTAAAGCGGAGCGAAAATACCCATAAAATTTGGCAAACCATAGCTATGTGGATATTTTAACCCTTTATAAGAGTTTAACTGGAACAAAAAAAGCCCGTTTAAACGTGCCAAACGGAACGAATAAACGGGCTTTAGAAATTATCTACTCAAAAATATTAAGGCTGAGTTGGAGTAGTAGTGGTAGTAGTAGTCGGGCTCACTGGAGGAACTACCTGACGGTCGCGGTCATTAATTCCGTCGTCAATTTCCTTCTTCACATTGTTTTTAGCATCGGTGAACTCACGCATTCCTTTTCCAAGGCCACGCATTAATTCAGGAATTTTTTTACCTCCAAATAAAAGGACAACGATCAATAGAATTAAAATAATGTGGTTGGGTGCAAAGAGGTCCATAGAATAAGTTTGTTTTTTGTATAATTATTGAGCTGAAGGGGTGGTAGTAGTTGGGGTTACGCTCACACGTTCTTTTTCGTTTACGCCATCTTCAATTTCCTTACGTACATTGCTTTTAGCGTCGTTAAATTCGCGAATTCCTTTTCCAAGGCCGCGCATTAGTTCAGGTATTTTTTTACCTCCAAATAAAAGAACTACTAATAAAACCACTAGCAAAATTTCATTCCAACCAAGACTCATAATTAAAAATTTAATGTGAATGATTCAATACAAAGGTATTTATAAAATTACTGCTATCTCAAACAGATATTTTGTTAAAAACCAATAAAAAAGCGCCCTGCTTTTTACAGGACGCTCATATATACGATTAATGCTTTTATGCAGATTTTGCCACCGCTCTCTTTTTTTCCTTGATACGAGCACTCTTGCCACTACGTTCCCGCTGATAATACAATTTAGCCCTACGAACATTACCAGATTTATTAATAACTATAGAATCAATGTTTGGTGAAAAGAAAGGGAAAGCTCTTTCTACTCCTACACCATCTGATATTTTGCGAACTGTAAAAGAAGCGGTAGCACCTGTTCCTTGCTTTTTTATTACATCACCTTTAAATGACTGGATACGCTCTTTGGTACCTTCAATAATTTTATAATTAACTGTGACATTGTCACCAGCTTTAAACTTAGGAAATTCTTTTTTGCCTGAAAGCTGCTCCTGTACAAAGGCAATTGCGAGGTTCATAACGTAAAATTTAAGAGCGCAAAGGTAATAGAAAATTTGAGATTTTAAACCTGCTTATAGAGGTTTTTATAATTTGATGTATTATTTAGGTAGATTTTAAGATTGACATTGAAAATGAAATCCCAATAATAAAAGTATTCTTTTAGCATTAATTTTCTACCTAAATCAATTTTCTCGTTATCTCGCTACGTTCACTGCGCGTTTTTCACGTATCACGGTTACTTTTATCTGGCCGGGGTAGGTCATTTCCGTTTGAATTTTTTGAGCTATTTCAAAAGACAGCCTATCGCTTTCTCCATCAGTTACTTTTTCTGCTTCTACGATTACTCTCAATTCTCTACCTGCCTGAATTGCATATGCTTTTTCTACACCATTATAACCAAGGGCCAAATTTTCAAGTTCTTTAATCCGTTGCAGGTATTGCTGCATTATTTCTCTTCGGGCACCCGGGCGTGCACCACTTATTGAATCGCAAGCCTGCACAATTGGTGATATTACATATTGCATCTCCATTTCATCATGGTGGGCGCCAATGGCATTGACAACAGCGGGTACTTCACCATATTTTTCGGCAAGTTTAGCACCTAGCAAGGCATGGCTTAATTCACTTTCTTCATCCGGCACTTTACCTATATCATGCAGTAAGCCAGCACGTTTCGCCAATTTTGGATTAAGCCCCAGTTCTGCAGCCATCGTGGCGCAAAGGTTGGCGACTTCACGACTGTGCATCAATAAATTTTGGCCGTAAGAAGAACGGAAACGCATTTTACCTACAATGCGCACCAACTCTTTGTGTAAGCCATGAATTCCTAATTCAATGACGGTGCGTTCGCCAATTTCCATGATCTGCTCTTCCAATTGGCGCTTTGTTTTTTCCACCACTTCTTCTATACGTGCTGGGTGAATGCGGCCATCTGACACAAGGCGCTGCAAACTTAAGCGGGCAATTTCTCTACGCAGTGGATCGAAGCAGGAAAGAATTATAGCTTCCGGCGTATCATCTACAATAAGATCTACTCCAGTAGCAGCTTCAATAGCACGAATATTTCTTCCTTCTCTGCCAATGATCTGACCTTTTATTTCGTCTGTTTCCAAATTGAATACAGTAATTGCGTTTTCAATTGCCTGCTCTGATGCTGTGCGTTGAATAGATTGTATTACAATTTTGCGGGCTTCTTTATTTGCTTTTTGTTTTGCATCATCTATAATTTCCTGCTGCATAGCCAAAGCCTGAGAATGTGCTTCTTGCTTTAGCCCTTCCAGCAATTGAGCCTTTGCTTCATCAGCCGTCAATCCGGAAATTTTTTCCAGTCTTCGCGTATGTTCTTCCTGGTGTTTTTCCAGTTCGGTTTGCTTTACACTTACTACCTCAAGTTGGCGATTAAGGGTTTGTTTTACAGCATCCGATTCTTTCAATTGCCTTTCCAGTTGTTCTGTTTTTTGGTTGATGGTCAGTTCTTTTTGCTTTACGCGGTTTTCATCCTGGCCAATCTTGCGGTTGCGCTCCATTACCTCTTTGTCGTGATCTGATTTTAACTGTACAAACCGCTCTTTTGCTTCTAACAATTTTTCCTTTCTTAAATTTTCAGAGGATACTTGTGCTTCTGCAATTATTTTTTGAGCTTGGTCTTCTGCATCCTTTACGCGTTGATTGGTGTCTTTTGCAAAAATGAATTTACCTGCAAAAATTCCTAACAGAATAGCAGCTATGGCGATAATGAGGGATAATATGTTGAGTTCCATTGATCAATTAATTTTATTTTATAGTTGTTAATTTTATTAAATAAGAGTTTCTACCTTAAATAAAGGTAGCGACGAAGATACTACACCTAATTTATTTGTTGAAGGGGTTGCCTAAAGTATAAACAGTTCATCATAACTTTAAACCGTCACATTTATTTTTTTAGCTAATTAAAAAACATGAAATCAACATTTTTAATACTATTAGTTTTTCCGGCAATTGCATTTGCCCAAGGCGAAAAGGAATTTAAAATTAATGGTAAACTAGACCTTGCAAAACCAATCGATTGGGTTTATGTATCTTATCGTAAGCCGGATAATACCGTGATGGACAGCTTCCAAATGAAAGGAAAGGAATTTACCTACAAAGGAAAAATTGCTGAGCCTACCTTAGCCACCTTACGTGTAAAATATGTAGCCGATGCGCCGGGTACAAAACCAAAAACCGAAGTGTTACCCCTCTATATACAACCCGGTAAAATAAATGTATCGGCTAAAGATTCTTTAAAAAATAATAAGGTATCGGGCTCAGCCGCTCATAAGGATTACATGGCGCTCAATGACCAACAAAAAAAATACAATACATCACTTACCGCATTGTATGACGATTGGAGCCGCTATGGCAAAGAAAAAAATAAGGAAGCACAGGACAAAGTAGAAGCACAAATTGATTCCATTGACAACGTGGTAAAAGAAAATGTTTACCGAGCTTTTGTTTCCAATCATCCAAAGTCCCCACTTGCTTTATTTGCATTGAAGCAATATGCAGGGTATGATATTGATGCAGAAAAAGTAGAGCCTTTATTTGCCAAATTGCCCACAACCACTAAACAATGGAAATCAGCTCAGGACTTTAAAGAAATGATTGACATTGCAAAGAAAACAGGTGTTGGTAAATATGCCATGGAGTTTACGCAGAATGATACTTTAGGCAATCCGCTGGCATTAAGTTCTTTAAAAGGAAAATATGTGTTGGTTGATTTTTGGGCCAGCTGGTGTGGCCCTTGTCGCGCAGAAAACCCTAATGTGGTAAAAGTATTTAATCAATACAAGGACAAAGGGTTTACTATTTTGGGCGTCTCTCTTGACCGGCCAAATGCAAAAGAAAAATGGATGAAGGCAATTCATGATGATGGCCTTGCCTGGAACCATGTAAGCGATCTTAAATTTTGGGATAACGAAGTAGCTAAGCAATATGGAATAAAAGCAATTCCTCAAAACCTGCTGTTGGATCCTCAGGGAAAAATTATTGCCAAGAATTTGAGAGGAGAGGAGTTGGGAGAAAAATTAAGCACATTCATTAGCGGTTCCGCTACTAATCCGAAAGCATTTTAATTGATCTATTTATAATTGTAAAAGCCACCAATTGGTGGCTTTTTTTATGGATTGAATATTATATTCCTTAAAAGTTTATTCTTCTAATGCTCCATCAATCATTTTTTCCAATGTTTGCAAACGGCTGCTTACATGGTCCAGGTTTACCTGGTTAGAGATGGCTGCATTTTGTGCCGTGGCAAACCAGATCAACACCATGGCCAGGTAATCCTGCATGTCTTTGCCAGCAAAAGCAGTTTTAAATTCAATCAATTTGTCGTTGATCGTTTTGGCTGTTTTACGCACTACTTCTTCATCTTTGGGATCAATGCGGATTCGGTACGTTCTATCAGCTATTAATAAATTTAGCGGTATTAATTCTTGATCCATAATGTAGGTTGCTTTGCAAGGTGAACATTGATAGTCTGCCGATAAAATAAATTACTGACTTAAAAAAACAATGCACTTATCAATTTCTTTGATGTATTGATTGATCTTTTTTTCAAAGGCCTTTTTGTCCTTTTCGTTTAGGTCACCAGCGGCTAATTTTAGTATAGAAGCTTGTTGTTGCAATTCATCTATTCGTTGCTTCCCTTCCTGTTCATGCCCTTTTATTTCCTCCAATTCAATTTTCAGTTTTGCATTTTCTTTTTTTAAATGCTCCATGCCTTTCATCAACAGCTGAATCTTTTCAAGTATTGTATTGAATTGGTTATCTACAGACATATTATTTTCTGATTTCGGCACCCAATTCTTTTTCCAGGGTATTGATTATTTTGTTCATCCAAGAGTCAATTTCTTTATCAGTCAGCGTTTTCTCAGTATCCAAAAAAGTAAAATGTACTGCTAACGATTTTTTATCCAGACCGAGTTTTTCACTTTCGAAAACATCAAAAAGGGTGACTTCTTTCAATTTGGAAAGGTTTAGATTTTCCACTTCTTTTTTGATAGCACTATAGTTTAACTGCTTCCGCACTACCAAGGCAAGGTCTCTTTCCATAGCCGGGTATTTTGGCACTTCGGTTACGGTAATCCCTTTTTCTAAAGATAATTTTAAAATTAAATCCCAATTAAAATCAGCAGAAAATACAGGATTTTTCACATCGAACAAAGAAGCATAACTGCTATTAATTTTTCCAAGTGTTACTAATTGATCCCCATTGATTGTAGCTGCAATAGCCTGTTGCCATTGACTATCAGCTGCCGGCTCAAAAGAAATATTGCTAAGCCCTACTAATTGTAAAACTGCATTTACAATTCCTTTTAAAAAATATATATCAGTGTTTTCACTTTTCTTTCTCCATGAATTTTGACGCACCTGCCCGCAAACGTAAAGACATAAATGATTTTGTTCTTTATAATCTCCAATGCCCACTGTTTTATAGGTTTTACCAAATTCAAACAACTGCAAATCCGTATTTTTTCGATTAATGTTGAAGGCAATTACTTCCAAAGCGGTCGGGAGCATGACCGGTCGCAAAACATCAAGTTCGCTGCTTAAATTATTTAAAAGTCTTACTGTACTTGCTACTTCTTTTTCGGTAAGATATTTTGAATTCGTAATAGAATTGGTCAGTATTTCATTAAAGCCAGTGCCTATTAAAAAACCGGCCACTTTCTCTTTCAGTGCATCTTCCTTATAATTACTTTCAACGGAAGGTGTGATGGTAATGGCGCCGGGAATTTCAATATTATCTAACCCATCAATGCGCAATATTTCTTCCACTACATCGGCCGGAATTTGCAAATCCGGTTTATGATAAGGCACTTCTACAGAAAGGGCATCTATTGTTTCTTTTATAATAACAAAACCCAAACTTGATAAAATTCTTTTTACTGTTTCTGAATGATAATTTTTACCGCTTAATTTTTTGAGGTACCCATTTTTTAAAATTATTTCTGTTTTCGGCTTCGGGTTGGGATAAAGATCAATCACGTCGGAAGAAATCTCTCCACCGCCTATTTCCTTTATTAATAAGGTGGCTCTTTTCAAGGCAAAAACAGTATTTGAAATATCAGTACCTTTTTCAAAACGCGTCGCTGCATCCGTACGCAGGTTGTGGCGAAATGAAGTTTTGCGAATGGTGGCGGGATCAAAAAAAGCGCTTTCTAAAAAAATGTTTTTAGTACTGTTTACCACTCCGCTTTCCTCTCCACCAAACACTCCTGCCAGGCACATTCCTTTTTCTGCGTCGCATATCATCAGGTCATCGTTGCTTAAGCTTCGTTCTTTATCGTCAAGGGTTTTGAAAGGCGTATTATCAGGTAAGTTTTTTACAATAATTTGTTTACCGGCAATGGCATCATAATTAAATGCATGCAGTGGTTGCCCGGTTTCGTGCAATACATAATTAGTAATATCCACAATGTTGTTGATTGGTCGCAAACCGATGGCTTTCAGTCGGTCTTTTATCCACTTCGGAGATTCTTGAACCTTGATTTGCGCTATTGTAATGCCTGAATAACGTGCACAGGCTTTGCTGTTTTCTATGATCGCTTTGATGGGAAGGCTTTTATTTTCTACTGTGATCAACGCCTTTGGCAGCACTGGTTTTACTTCCTTTCGGTCGTGATGTGTAAGGTAAGCGCATACATCTCTTGCTACTCCCAAATGGCTCATGGCATCCATCCGGTTTGGCGTTAACCCTATTTCAAAAATAATATCGCTGTATGGTTTGAAATAAGAAGCAGCCGGAGTACCTGCCATTGCATCCAATGGCAATACCATAATGCCTGCATGAGAACTGCCGATACCAATTTCATCTTCGGCGCAAATCATTCCAAAGCTTTCGGTGCCGCGGATCTTGGCCACCTTCATAGTAAGTGGCTCCCCAATGGTTGGAAATATGGTAGCTCCCACAGGTGCTACTACTACCTTTTGGCCTTCGGCCACATTGGGAGCGCCGCACACTATCTGTAAGGTTTCGCCACCACTTATAGCCACTTTGGCCACTTTTAATTTATCAGCATTTGGGTGTTGCATTACTTCCATTACTTCTCCTATCACAAGGCCTGCCAGGCCACCTTTTACTTCTTCATATTTATCCATCTTCTCTACCTCCAACCCAATAGACGTAAGGATGCGGGAAAGATTTTCAGGTTCTATTGTAAGTGGTAAATAATCGCAAAGCCAGTTGTACGAGATCGTCATGCAGTATATTTTCTAAGTGTGCAAAGATAAACCGCAGGAGCTTATAAGTAAGGGTAGTAAAAGAAAGGAACCACACTAATAAAAGAGATAGGGTATTAAAAAATCCTGGTGTTTTAAAAGTAAAATACTTTTTATTGTAGTCATTATTATCCAAACAAATTCACTATTTTTTTGACAAGTATTTGCCACTTTTTTATTATGAAAAATGATTTAAAACCGCACTAAAATTCTAAGGGAGTATTATCATTCTGACCAAGAATATTTTTTTCTGAGTAAAAAGGCATCCTTGTAATTTCCTCCAAATCACCAAAAATTTAGGGGCTTATTTTTTCATTATAGTTGTTCACATTTCATTTATAGTGATCAAAAAAAATGAATTTTGTTCTTCACGTTTCTGGTGGATAAGCAGAAGTTATTTTGTGTATATCTAGTGTAGGAATTGTGGGTTAAATAGTACGGATTGCCATTGATCCCGTAGTTAATTTAGCGGCAAAGCCGATAAAAACATTCTCATAATTATCATTAGTTAATTATGTGTTTGTCGGTGCTTGTTTCTTACGATGGCGCAATATTATCTACCAAAATGGATTTAACTAACCTCAACCGCGATAAAAAAAATAGAAGGAAAGGACCAATAGACCTTAGCACCATGATGTATGGCAAGGTGCCTCCTCAGGCAAGAGATTTGGAGGAAGCTGTGCTGGGTGCTATTATGCTGGAAAAGGGAGCCTTTGATATAGTAATTGAAGTATTAAAACCAGAGTGTTTTTATGTAGATGCTCACCAACGGATTTTCAATTCAATGCAAAGCCTGGCTAATAAAAGTCAGCCCATTGATATATTAACGGTAGTTGAAGAGCTGCGGTTTAAAGAAGAACTGGACGTAGTTGGCGGTGCCTATTTTGTAACCAAACTTACCAACTCCGTAGTTTCATCGGCTAATATTGAAGCCCATGCCCGTATCGTTCTTCAAAAGTTTATTCAGCGCGAATTGATACGCATTAGTGGAGAGATCATTGGAGATGCATATGAAGACAGTACAGATGTATTTGATCTTTTGGATAATGCAGAAAGCAAGATCTACGATGTAACGAGCAAACACTTGCGCAATAACTATGAGTCTATAGATTCAGTATTAGTAAAAACCATACAGCGCATTGAAGACCTTCGGCATAAAAATGAAGATGTATCCGGTGTACCCAGCGGGTTTGTTTCGCTGGATAGAGTAACCTATGGATGGCAAAATACAGACCTTATCATATTGGCCGCACGGCCGGCTGTAGGTAAAACCGCTTTTGCTCTTAACCTTGCCCGCAACGCAGCCCTTCATCCTACCAAACCTACACCGGTAGCTTTCTTTTCTTTAGAGATGAGTGCAGGCCAGTTGGTACAAAGAATTTTATCTGCTGAAAGTGATATTTGGCTAGAAAAAATATCGCGTGGTAAATTAGAAGAGCACGAGATGAAACAGTTGTATGCCCGTGGTATTCAACGGCTGGCGCAGGCTCCGCTGTTTATAGATGATACAGCTGCCTTAAATATTTTTGAATTGCGTGCAAAATGCCGTCGCTTAAAAAATATAAGTAACATAGGTTTGATCATCATTGATTACCTGCAGTTAATGAGTGGTACCAGTGATAATAAAAATGGAAACCGGGAGCAGGAGATCAGCACTATTTCGCGAAGCTTAAAAGCTCTAGCCAAAGAATTGCAGGTGCCTATTATTGCATTATCTCAATTGAGCCGTGAAGTAGAGAAAAGAAAAGACGGAAACAAAATGCCTCAGTTGAGTGACCTTCGCGAATCGGGAGCCATTGAGCAGGATGCGGATATGGTAATGTTTCTCTATCGCCCGGAATACTATGATGTAACGCAAAATGAGATGGGCGAAAGCAACCGGGGCGAAACGCACGTTCGTATAGCCAAGCACAGAAATGGTTCGTTGGAGACCATTAAATTAAGAGCCTTGTTGCATATTCAAAAGTTTGTAGAAGATGATGGTACTGACTTTGGTGGCCCTAATATGCCGGGAAGCTGGAAGCCGGTATCAGATGCAGGAGGAGACAATGGAGGAGCCCGAATGTTTATTCAAACCAGCAGCAAAATGAATAATATTAGTGATGAGGAAGACCCATTTTAATATACACCTTTCGTCTTTAATGCCTCCGCTTGACGGAGGCTTTTTATTTTTGCGCTAATTAT
>JBDSBL010000137.1:0-3239 GCA_039921625.1 Chitinophagaceae bacterium | reverse complement strand
GTATCATACCTCCATACGTAGCGGCATAGGCTTTAGTAAATTCTGCACCAAAGTATAGGATGATAGAAGAGTAATAGATCCACACCAATATAATAACAAGCGATCCGGCAGTGCCATAGGCAGTGGTAATTTTGCTGGTACCGATGTAAAAAGTGATCCCAAATTTCCCGAGCATAAAAAGAACGGCAGTTACCATGGCTCCGGTCAGTACATCGCGCCATTTGATGATGGCATCAGGCAATACTTTGAATATAATTCCAAACAAAAGAGTAGTGATGGAAAAGGTAAGAAAGAGGTTGAAAATATAGATCATCAACACCGCTATGTCCGGAAAAATATGGACCAATCTATTGCTTAACGCTTCTACTAAACCAGTGATGACAAGTGATACTAATAATAAAAAACCAAGGCTCACAACAATAGAAAATGAGAGCAGGCGGTTCAGGATCATTTTCACCCAACCCTTTTTGGGCTTAGGTTTGAGGCCCCAAATAGTATTAATGGTGTCTTGTATTTCGGCAAACACAGTGGTGGCTCCTACCAGCAGGGTAATAGACCCAATAACACCGGTGATGGAGCCCTGCCCGCTAAGGGATGCATTTTTAATTATCGCCTGAATTTGGATAGCAGCATCCGGCCCCACAAAGCCTTTTATCTGCCCAAATATGGTACCTTCAACCGCATCCCTGCCATAAAAAATATCAGCAAAAAAAATGATAACGATCAACATGGGACCAATAGAAAAAACGGTAAAATAAGCAAGGGCACCACTTAGCTTTATTACTTTATCATCACTGAATCCCTGAAAGGCATCTTTTAATAAACCCCAAATTCCTTTCCATGTTACTTTCTTTTGCATACTGCCTTTCTTTAAGTTGCCCTGCCCAAAATGACCTTCATCTGATGCAGAACAAAATGAAAATTAGGGAATAAACATCAGGATGAAATCTTCTTTGTATCCTTTGTTTCTTTTGAAGCAGTATTGGCAAAATATAAGAGCAATCCACCCAGCATAGTTAACAATCCTACATCTTCATTTTTCTTTTCTATCACCGGCTCAAAGGCAATATGCTCGGCTGGAGGACGCCGGTCCATTATTTTAGGATAAGGCATTGGAGACCAATGCTGCCGCTCTTGCTTTTCCTTGCTATCGCCTTTTTTTATTTTATCATCTTCTGGCTTCTTTTGTTGGGTGTCGGTCCCATTTTCTTTAATAGCTTCCTTTTTTTCTTCATTATGCTGCACCGAATTTTTACCATCTTCTACTTCTACTTTTTTTACTACCACAGCATATTCACTTGGTTGTATCGGCTGGGCATATTCCATTGCATACGCCTTGGTAAACTCTGCTCCGAAGTATAAAATAATAGAAGAATAATAGATCCACACCAACAGCACTACCAGGGAACCGGCTGTGCCGTAGGTGCTACCTACATTGCTTTTGCTGATATAAAAAGAAATACCAAACTTCCCAATCATAAAAAGTATTGCGGTAGCAATGGCACCCGCTACTACATCTTTCCATTTTATTTTAGCATCGGGCAACACTTTAAAAATAACGCCGAAAAGAAGCGACACTACAATTAATGTAAGCAACAGATTGATTATATAAAATAGCACCACTGCTATATCAGGAAACATATCTTTCAGCCGTGCCCCAAGACCTTCTACCAAGGCAGTAGCAGCAAGGGATACGAGCAATAAAAACCCAAGACTACCAATAATGCCAAAGGAAAAAAGCCTGTCCTTCACTAACTTTAAAATCCCCAGTTTTGGTTTTGCTTTTAAACCCCAGATTGAATTTATAGAATCTTGAATTTCTGCAAAAACAGTGGTGGCACCCACCAACAAGGTGATGACTCCAATAATAGCTGCAATTTTTCCTTTGCCACCAATAGAAGCATTTTTAATAATATCCTGCACTTGCATGGCAGCATCTTTTCCCACAAAACCTTGTATTTGATTATAGATCGTTCCTTCTATGGCCTCACGGCCAAAAAAAATGCTGCATATAAAAATGATGACAATCAATAACGGGCCTAATGAGAATACCGTGTAATAGGCAAGGGAAGCACTCAACTTCGTTATTTTATTTTCGGAAAAACCACTGAAAGATTTTTTTAAAACTTTCCAAAGGCCCTTGACTGAAAGCTTTTTTTGCATCTTGTTTTAGTTTGGAAAGAGTTGGTACAAAAACGCAGCCAATAGCCCATCCCTATCTTCAGTGAGGCATAACTTTTTATTTTTTCACTAACAAATTAAAAGGTGAACCTTTAAAATATTCTTTGTTTATAAATTTGGTTTAGCGATAGGTTTCCTAACAAAAATTAAAAATTTTCGCCTCATCTTGCCTTTTTGAGCAGCTAATGATTTAAATTAGTTGGCAACCCTAAAACATGACAACCGATTACAAATTATACCAATTAACCAATCTCATTTCATTGGTTTTTTGCGGCACGCTGATCTTTTTTTCCAGCCAACTTTTGTTACAGCTTTTTTACGCTGTAATAGTTATCACCAGTATTTTAAGATTAACAGGAAAGATCAAATATCAACCCAAGCCGGTGTGGGTGCAGCTGATTATTTTAGGATTTTTTTTATTTGTGCTGGTGTTTGCTTTTATAAACCCAACTAATAGAAATATTCAAAACAAGGAACGAGTGGAAAAAAGTAAGTCATAATGAGCTAAGGATGAAAATAAGTCCGAAATTTTTCTAACAACAAAACAACTTTGTTTTTTTTAAAACGCTATTTAATTCAATTTGTCATTATTCAAATGCCTGTCTTTATCCCGCTCGTTTTTTTTGTCAAAGTTTTTTTCCAATGCTTTTGTAAGATCTATTCCTGTTTGATTGGCAATGCAAATAACCACCCACAATACATCAGCTAATTCATCACTTAACTGGAGGCCTTTGTCACTTTCTTTAAAGGATTGATCACCATATAGGCGGCTCATTAAGCGGGCCACTTCGCCTACTTCTTCCGTTAAAACAGCCATGTTGGTCAGCTCGCTAAAGTACCGAACGCCGGTTGTCTTTATCCATTCATCTACTTTTTGCTGTGCTTGTTGTATGGTCATAATTATTTTTTTATAACAAAGGCTGAATCCAAATACGGGCGATATACATATACCACGTTGCCGTTTTGTTTCACTTCAATTATTCCCGGGTCAGGTACAAAGCCACATTCATCACCACGCCATCCATCAATAGCACCAATGGTAATTTGCAATGTATCAG
>JBDSBL010000136.1:0-8181 GCA_039921625.1 Chitinophagaceae bacterium | reverse complement strand
GCTCTTTTAAATATATAGGAACTCATCGGGTTTATTCCCCTGCGGCCTTTGTTTCGTTCGGCTAATTTCAGTTTTCTTTTATTAGTGCCGGATTCTATTTTTTTAAATTGATGCCTCACTTTTTATTTTTATCTTTTCTTCTACACAACCACCACTATATGCGCAACAAATTTTATTTAGCAACTGTATTTCTGGTGGCTATTTTTTTGGCATCCTGCACACAAAATTATGTTGCACTTGATTATACAAATGCCAAAGGAGAAGTGCCACAATTAGGCAACCTTATTTTCCGGTTCAATAAGTTGTTGGTTGCTGATTCACTTTCTAATATTTGGGATTCTACTGAATACATTTCCTTTGAGCCACAGATTGAAGGACGGTTTCGTTGGGATGGTCCGGATCAATTAATATTTTCTCCGCTAAAACCTTTGCTGCCAGCTACTACCTACAAAGCAAAGATCAAAAGTGACGCTTTGCGGTACAGCAAATATGATAAGGTAAAAGACGGAGATAAAATAACGTTTCACACGGCTCCATTGCAGTTGGTAAATGCGCAGGTAACCTGGGTGCTGCAGGAAGAAGGAAGCAGGAAAGCAGTGCCGCAAGTCAATTTGCAGTTTAACTACCCGGTAAGTGCAGCAGCAGTAAAAGATAAATTAAACATTGAAATAGATGGAACAAAAGCATCCGTCACACTGCATACTTTATCTGATGGAAAGCGGGTTTCATTCCGGATAAATGATTTTAGCGCAGCGGATAAAAATTATGAAGCAAAGATTAAAATTGATAAAGGATTAATACCTGTGGGAGGTAATAACCAGATAGAAGAACCTATTAGCACCTTGTTGTCTGTTCCTTCTCCATATGTGCTTACAATAAATAGTGTAGAAGCGGAACACGATGGTACAGAAGGCATCATTCATCTATACACAAGTCAGCAGGTAACGGGCGACAATATCAATTCATTTATAAAATTTGATCCGGCGGTAACCTTCACTGCAGAACCGGCTGAAGATGGATTGACATTGCGTAGCGATGCATTCAACAAGGACAAAGGATATTCGTTTACCATTGCCCAAGGGCTACGAGGTGCTGTGGGTGGTACTTTGCGTGAAGAGTACCGTGGGAATGCGGCCTTTGGCGACCTGGAAGCCGGTATCAGGTTTACCAATAGCAAAGCTATTTATCTATCAAAAAGTGGAGGTGGTAATATAGAAGTACTCATTACTAATGTGCCCAAAGTGAAATTGATTATTTCAAAGATTTATGAAAACAATTTATTGGCAGCAGAGCGCAGCGGGTACGCTCCTCCGTATGAAGAAGAAAAAGAATTTGCGCCGGAAGAAGGGGGAGAAGATGATGGCTACAATAATGCGAATAGTGCGGTAGCCGGAGACGTTATTTATACAAAAGAAATAGACACGCGTACATTGCCAAAATCAGGCAATGGCCGGCTGTTGAATATTTCACAGTTCGAAGATCGGCTCCCAAATCTTAAAGGAATCTATCATGTAGCCTTACGCTCCACCAAGGATTATTGGGTGGAAGATGCCCGCTTTATTTCCGTATCAGATATTGGATTAATTGCTAAGCAAGGAGCTGATAAAATGTTTGTTTTTGCCAATTCAATAAAAACAGCAGAAGCCATTGACGGACTTACTATCAATGTATATGGAGCCAATAATCAGCTATTGGGAACCGGGGCTTCCAATAAAGAAGGAGTAGCAGAAATTGCTTTAGTAAAAAAGGAATTTTCTGGGTTTAAGCCCGCCATGATCATTGCAAAAACGGCAGATGATTTTACCTACCTTCCTTTTAATACCACCAAGGTAACTACCTCACGGTTTGATGTAGGAGGCAAGCGATGGAACCCCACTGGATTAGATGCTTTTGTGTATGCAGAAAGAGATATGTACCGGCCTGGAGAAAAGGTAAAATTTTCCATTATTATCCGGGATCGAAATTGGAAAAGTCCGGGGGAAATACCGATCGTTTTAAAGTTTTTATTGCCCAATGGAAAGGAGTGGAAATCTTTCCGGAAAGGGTTGAACGAGCAAGGCTCTGTTGAAGGCTCTATTGATATTCCTCCATCTGCAATCACCGGGAGTTATTCACTTGAAGTGTATAGTTCCAATGAGATTTTATTAGCTTCAAAAAATTTCAATATAGAAGAATTTGTACCGGACCGCTTACGGGTAACCGCAAAAGTAAACAAGCCTTTTTTGCATCCCGGTGAGGGAGCGCAACTGTCTGTAAATGCAGTTAATTTTTTTGGCCCACCAGCGGCCGGTCGTTCTTTTGAAACAGAGATCCAAGTAAAACAAAAACAATTTGCAGCCAGTAAGTTTCAAGGGTATGATTTTTCATTAGCCAACCAACAAACCTTTTTTGATAAAGAAGTAAAAGAAGGAAAAACAGATGGTGAGGGCAACGCAATTATAGATTATACCGTACCTGCTCTGTATGCTAATATTGGTTTGCTGCAGGCCGCTTTTTATACTACCGTTTTTGATGAAACCGGACGACCTGTTAGTCGTTATGCTACTGCAGATATTTATACACAAGATGTTTTTCATGGAATAAAAGATGATGGTTTTTATTATTATGCATTAAACCAGCCGGTGCGTTTTTCCACTGTATCCCTTACCCGCGATGGCAGTGCGGTAGCGGCCTCTGCCGTTGTAAAAGTGATCAAGCATGAATACCGGACGGTACTCTCAAAAAGTGGAAGTGTGTTTCGCTATGAGGCACAAAAGGAAGATAAGGTGATGGAAGAAAAGAAGGTAACTATCTCTAATGGTACGGTGTATACTTACATACCGAGGTCTCCAGGTGATTATGAAATAAGAATATACCGGCCCGGAGCCAATGCCTACGTTGGTAAGAAATTTTATTCGTACGGAGGATGGGGAGATAATAATTCATTTGAAGTAAATACGGAAGGACAGATAGATATTGAATTGGATAAAGAAGGTTACACCAGTGGAGAAACGGCTAAGGTATTATTCAAAACTCCATTCAGTGGCCGTATGCTTGTATGTACCGAAGCGGATGGAGTAGTGACCTATCAATATGTATCCGTAGAGAAACGAACAGCAACCATTGACCTAAAATTAAGCAGCAATCAAGTGCCAAATGTATACGTAACCGCCACACTTTTTAAGCCGCATGAAGTGACTGATATTCCCTTGACAGTGGCGCATGGTTTTCAAAACATTAAGGTAGAAGATAAGAGCAGGAACCTGCGTGTTGAGATTACTTCACCACAAAAAATCCGTTCGCGTACGCACCAGACAATAACGGTAAAAGCTGCAGCAGGCAGCTACGTTACGCTGGCGGCTGTAGATAATGGAGTGTTGCAGGTTAGCAACTTTAAAACCCCGGATCCATATCAATTTTATTATCAAAAAAAGGCCTTGGGTACCACCTCTTATGACTTGTATCCACTGCTGTTTCCAGAGTTGCGTGCCCGGCTTAGCAGCACAGGCGGAGATGCCGATTTGCAAATGGAAAAGCGGGTGAATCCGATGCCTGCAAAGAGAATTAAAATACTTTCTTATTGGAGCGGTATTAAAAAAACAAATGGAAGTGGGGTGGCCCAATTTGATTTAGAAATACCACCATTTAGCGGAGAAGTGCGCTTAATGGCCGTAGCTTATAAAGATGAAAAGTTTGGATCTGCTGATGCCACCATCACCGTGGCAGACCCGGTGGTTATAAGCACTGCCTTGCCACGTTTTTTAAGTCCGGGAGATACCGTGCAGGTGCCGGTAACTATCACCAATACTACTGCTAAAGCAACGAATGGGCAAGCTGCTATTGTAGCTGGCGGGCCTATTAAAATCATTGGAAATAATACGCAAAATATTTCCGTAGGAGCAAATAGTGATAGCCGAATTTTATTTAAAATTGTGGCAGGTCCTACTATTGCTGTATCCAAAATTTCTATTAACGTATCAGCCTTGAGTGAAACGTTTTCAAATGAAACGGAGATTGCTGTACGCCCTGCCTCTACACTGCAAAAAATGTCCGGTAGTGGTGCTATTGCCGGTGGAACCACTATCCGAATTGCTCCACCTTCTCATGATTTTTTGCCCGGTAGTTTTAAATATAAATTAGTGGTAAGCAATTCGCCGGTGGCTCAAATAGCCGGTCTATTGCAATACTTAATTCAATATCCTTATGGCTGCACGGAGCAGATCGTTTCTGCTGCTTTTCCACAATTGTATTATGGCGATTTTGCTGACCGCTTGGGTGTGGAGACTGCAGGTGCACCTTCTGCTACATCCAATGTGTTGGAAGCAATCCGAAAAATAAAAATGCGGCAATTATACAATGGAGCCGTAACGCTTTGGGATGGCGAAGGCACGGAAGATTGGTGGACCACCGTTTACACAGCTCACTTTTTATTGGAAGCAAAAAGGGCTGGTTACGATGTGGACGCAAGCCTTTTAGAAACAATGCTAGGTTATTTAGCCAACCGGTTAAAAACAAAACAAACCATTAATTATTATTACAACCGCAATCTACAAAAGAAGATTGCACCAAAGGAAGTATCCTACAGCCTGTATGTGCTGGCAATAGCCAATAGAGCGCAGGTTTCCGCTATGAATTATTATAAAGCAGCGCCTCAGTTATTGGCATTGGATAGCAGGTATTTATTGTCAGCGGCTTATGCCGTGGCAGGAGATAGAAAGTCTTTTGCTTTATTTCTTCCACGTTCCTTTTCCGGTGAAGCCTCCGTGCAACAAACCGGTGGCAGTTTGTATAGCGAAGTTCGTGATGAAGCTATTGCTTTGAATGCGTTGCTGGATGTGGATCCCGGAAATGCACAGGTGCCGGTGATGGCCGAACATTTACAGGATCGTGTAAACACAGAGCGCTACTTAAATACACAAGAACGTGCTTTCACTTTTTTAGCATTGGGCAAACTAGCTCGCGCTGCTGCTGCCTCCACGGTGACTGCAGAACTAAAAAGTGGAGGAAAAACAATTGGTAAGATCAATGGAAATGACTGGATGGGAGGTAATGAAATTTTTGCATCCGGGCCCTTGGAGGTAGTTACCAAAGGGGTTGGTCGCTTGTATTATTCGTGGCAGGCAGAAGGCATAAGCAGCAGTGGTACTTATAAAGAAGAAGATAATTTTATAAAAGTGCGCCGCAGGTATTTTGATCGTTTTGGTAAGGAAATTATAGGAAATGTTTTCAAACAAAACGACATGGTAATAGTTGGTATCACTTTAGAAAAAGCCTTTGATAATGCTATTGAAAATATAGTAATTACGGACTTGTTGCCAGCAGGTTTAGAAATTGAAAATCCACGAACTAAAGAACTACCGGGCATGGAGTGGATCAAAGGCGCTGCGGTACCAAAAGCAATGGATGTACGGGATGACCGTATTCACTTTTTTGTAGATGCCACTACCGCAAAGCAAACATATTATTATGCAGTAAGAGCCGTATCGTTGGGTAAGTTTAAACAAGGGCCGGTAAGTGCCGATGCCATGTATAATGGGGAATATCATTCGTACCATGGTGCCGGAGCCATTACCGTAAATCCGGTTACTAAATAGATCCTTTCATTTGGTATAAAAGAGAATTTCTTTTTTATTCATATTTCATTTTTGTAAAATCTACTTTGAAAAAAATTGCACTTATATGTAACCCATTACCAGAAAAACGGCAAGTGCTATTATTAGCCGATGCCATTGCCCGCATCCTAACAAAAAGGGCAATTTCCTATTCTATTTTTACTACTTATTGGCCGCAGGTATGGGATCAATTTTCGGAAGCATGGATTGTAGGAGGTGATGGCACGTTGAATTATTTCATAAATGAAAATCCTGAATTTAGTTTGCCGATTGCGATTTTTAAAGGAGGTACAGGCAACGATTTTCATTGGGCACTGTATGGAAATCTAAGCTTGGAAAATCAGGTAGAAAATGTTTTAAAGGGTTCTATTATTAAGGTAGATGCAGGAGTTTGCAATGGCAGGTTATTTATCAATGGCATTGGGATTGGGTTTGATGGAATTATTGTACAAGATCTTTTGGGTAAGAAAAAAAGACGCGGAAAATCATCCTACATGTTGGCGATCCTTAAGAACATTATTACCTATCGCGAAGGCAGATTTCATTTTCAAATAGATAAGAAAAGGTTTTCAAGGGAATGCTTTATGGTTAGCATTGCCAATGGCAATTGCTATGGCGGCGGATTTCATATTGCACCTCAGGCAGTGCTTACTGATGGTTTGTTGGATGTAGTTATTACAGGTAAAATCCCTCCTCTTAAAAGGTTGTTTTATTTGCCGGTTATTGAAAAAGGAAACCACCTGCAACTTCCGTTTATTCAATATAATACATGTAATAAAATAAAGATTACAACTGACCACTTTTTACCGGCCCATGCGGATGGTGAATACTTTTCTGCCAACTCTTTTGTTATTGAATGTTTACCAAAGCGATTTTCTTTTTTGCGGTAGGGGTACTACTTTATTGGTAAACATTTTTACCAAAATAAATCCGGCAATAAATCCTCCAATGTGAGCTGCATAAGCGATACCACTTACATCTTCTCCACCTAGCAATCCAAGGCCACTTACCAATTGAAATAAAAACCAAAGACCAACCACTAAGAATGCAGGGACCCCTACAGACCCTAAAAGAATCCAAATGCGAACTCTCCTTGTAGGAAATAAAAGTAAATAACCACCCAATACCCCCGATATAGCTCCAGAAGCACCTAGGCTGGGTATCATCCCATTTTGCCCCCGATATACAGAAGTAAATACATGCGCCAAACTGGCCAGCACTCCACAAAGGAGGTAGAAGATGAAGTATTTGCGATGGCCCATTACATTCTCAAGGTTATCACCAAATATCCACAGATAAAGCATATTGCCGGCAATATGCGCTACGCCCCCGTGCATAAACAGGGACGTAATTAAAGTAAGGTAAACCGGAATGTTAGTAGGCTGCAATCCTGGCATTTCTATTCTTTGCCCAGTGATGGGGTCGCGTACTATTTGCGCACTGGTAATAAGGTCTTTGCCGGAAAGAATTTCTGCCGGTATGGTGGAATAAGCAAAAGTGAAATGAATATTTCTACCTAAATCTTGCAGAAAAATAAATACAAGAATGTTGATTAGAATAAATGTATAATTTATGTACGGAGTCAGTACACGGTCACGGTTATCATCACCAATAGGAAAAAACATAGGGATAAATTTTTCTGTTTCAGTGCAAAACACATTCCTTAAAAAGAAAAAGCCTGGCGACATAGCCAGGCTTAAAATTAAAAGGACTTTATGGGGATTAATAATTATCTCTATATCCACCGCCGCCGCCAGAACCGCCGCCATTGCCACCACGGTTGCCACCGCCGCCGCCATAGCCTCCACCGCCGCCTTTCTTAAAGCCGCCACCGCCTGAACCGCCACGGCTTCCACCGCCGCTGCCACCAAAGCCACCGCCGCCAGAGCCAAAGCTTCTTTTCTTAAAGCCTCCGCCGCCGCTGCCTTCTTCTTTAGGGCGAGATTCGTTGACCACCAGGTTACGACCATCTACTTCACTTCCGTTAAGTTGTGCAATAGCTGCCTGAGCCTGCTCGTCATTGGCCATTTCTACAAAGCCAAATCCTTTGCTGCGTTGCGTAAATTTGTCCATTACAATTTTGGCGGTACCTACTTCGCCAAAGGGAGTAAATAAGTTGGCTAAATCCTGGTCTTTCAGGTTCCAACTAAGGTTTCCTACGTAAATGTTCATTTTGTGAAAAATTTAAAAACAAAAAAATGTTCACAGCAAACAATGAACCAATGAACATTTACTACGTTCAAAGAAATTGTGAGGCTGTAGCGAACACGAGTGCATAACGAAAATAAGCAAAAAGATTAATAAGGTGCATAGTAACAAAAAATAAAAAAGCCACCCTTTTGGGGTGGCTTTTTAGATATAGTTTTTACATTATTGTTTCACCACTTTCATTGTTTCTGTTTTACCGGCACCGTCATCAAAACGGATGATATACATGCCTGAATTTAAGCCAGAAAGATTAATGCTTGTTTGTGTAGTTCCTTGCGCAGCATCCATCATTTTAATGGTGCGTCCGTCAATAGTAGCCAAAGAAATTTTTCCTTTAGTTGCCTGCAGGGGATATTCAATGGTAACCTGATTATTGGCTGGT
>JBDSBL010000135.1:0-14867 GCA_039921625.1 Chitinophagaceae bacterium | reverse complement strand
ACTACTGAAAAACATAAGATTTTACCTACCATATTGAGCCGCTGCCAGATCTTTGATTTTAAGCGCATCACCCTGCAAGATACAGTGACACACCTGCAGGAAATAGCTCAAAAGGAAGGCATAAAAGCAGACGAAGCCGCTTTGCAACTAATCTCCCAAAAAAGCGAAGGATGCATGCGGGATGCATTATCTATTTTGGACAAAATAGTATCCTTTACCAACAGCGATGTTACCTACAACAATACGCTGGAACACCTGAATATTTTAGACGCCGATTATTATTTTAAGCTAATGGATTGCATGGTGGCGCAAGACCTTGCGGGTGCCATGCTTTTGTTTGATGACATCAATAAGAAAGGTTTTGAAGGTGATATGGTCATCAATGGGTTTTCAGAATTTATCCGCAACCTTTTAATTTGTAAAGAGGAACGTCTTGCAACCTTGCTGGAGGTAGTGGAAAGCTTTAAAATTCGCTTTGCCGAAACAGCTCAAAAAGTGGAGGCAGGATACTTAATCAGTGCCTTAAACATTTTAGCAGAAGCGGAAATTAATTTTAAATCAGCCCGCAACAAAAGGCTGCATGTAGAACTGGCGTTGATTAAACTTTGCTACCTGCAACAGGCGTTGCAACTTACTGCTGAAGGTGGTACACTTGATAAAAACAAACTCACCCAAGGGGCTCGCTCAGTTGCTTTTAAAAGCATAGCACCTATTGCGGTGAAACCATTGCCCACTGCCAAGCCTGTAATAAGCGAAGAGGAAAAGGCAATTCCAAAAAAGGAAGCAAAATTGATTATTGAAGTGCCTTCAGAAACTGCTTTGGTTACGCTTTCTGAAGAGCCAAAGGAGGCGTATCAAAATCCAAAAACAACTTCTACTACAAAATCAAAACTAGGTTCGCTTGAAGCTTTGCGTCAGCAATTCAATAAGGCGGCTTGTGGTGAAGAAGTAGCCGACAAGCCTCTAGACCAGGAAAGGCTTCAACAGGCGTGGAAGCAATTCATTACTTTATTAAAAGAAGCTAAAAACCCAGCCTGGCAAAGTTTTGAATTGGCAGACCTCATTATAAAAGATACAAACCGGTTTGAAGCGACTGCAAGCAATAACCTTCAGCAAAAATTTTTAGAATTTGAACGAAATAAAGCTTGCGCATTTTTGCAAAAAGAATTGTGCAACAAAACCTTGCAATTTTCTATCCTTGTAGTGGATGCCCCCCAAGAAACAATAGCGCCGGACCGGCCACTTTCCTCTAAAGAACAATACTTAAAAATAGTGGAACAATACCCATTGGTAAAAGATTTAAGAGAAAGATTAAGACTGGAATTGGATTATTAAAAAATGAATCTTTCATTATAACTTACGAATGTTCTAACTTAGAATAGCCTTCCCTTTGATTACTTTTTCATCCGTAGTCAGGTAATAATTAATTCACCATTCTAAAAAAGTAACATGAAAAAGTTATCACTTTTTATTTTTCTTACAGCTGCTGCTGTATTTACTCTTCAGTCCTGCCAAAAAGAAACGAAACCATCTGATCTATCTTTTCAGCAGGTAGCCACCACTAGTGGAAAAAATGCTAAATCTGCCGTAAAAACAAACACGTTTAAAGGGCCGGAAGTGCAGATGGGAGATGGCAAAGCCCGGTCGTGGATTACCATCACCCATGATGGCGTGCCCATGGAAATAGGTATGGAGATTTCCGCAGGTGCCTTAAATAATTTACCCACTGCAGCTCAGGGGTTTGATGCGAGTACCTTTGTATTACCCCTGCACCATAAAGCAGGTGAAGTAACCCCCTTTGATCACCTCGTTATTAATTGGGAACCCGATGGTCATGAGCCGGCAGGCGTATATAACGTACCACATTTTGATTTTCACTTTTATATGATAACCCAAGAACAGCAGATGGCTATTATGCCGGGAGCTGCTCTGCATACTCCGCCTGCACCGGGCTATTTGCCGGCTGATTACGTTATTGGAGGGGCAGAAGTTCCCATGATGGGAAAACATTGGCTTGATCCCCATTCTCCTGAATTGATGCCACCTTCTTCACCGCTACACCGTGACTTTACTTACACCTTTATTTATGGCAGCTATAATGGCCAAGTTATTTTTGATGAACCAATGGTTACCAGAGCCTTTCTATTGTCCAACACCTCTGTAGCTGCTGCCATAAAACAACCATCACTTTATGCAACTCATTCCTACTATCCTACTCAATTCAATATTTATAAAGAAGATGGTAATTACAATATTACCTTAAGCCAATTCGTGTGGAGATAAGGTTTATCTATAATTATATAAAGGGCTGTCACAGGCCCTTTTTTTATTTTTACCCTTTTTGTATTAAAACATTCCTGTTTCTTATTTTGATTTAATTTCACGCCTCAAATGTTGAATTTATGGCTGAAGTGATTTTGATGCCCCGCCTGAGCGATACCATGACTGAAGGTGTAATAGCTGCCTGGCATAAAAAAGTGGGCGACACAGTAAAAAAAGGAGACCTTTTGGCGGAAATTGAAACGGATAAAGCAACCATGGAATTGGAAAGCTATAAGGACGGCACCTTGCTGCATGTAGGGGCTGATAAAGGTGGCAAACTACAGGTGAATGACTTGTTAGCAATTATTGGACAGCAAGGCGAAGACATATCAAAACAAATTTCAGATAACAGTGGTGGTGCAAAGCAAGGTACTGACGCAGCCCAAAATAATACAACGGAGGAAAAAAACAATACTGGCAAAGAAGAAGAAAAAGGAGCTCCACAACCTCAAGCAGCAACCGCTACTCCCGCTCCCTCCGGCGAAAAGATAGACGTGAGCAAAATGGAGGAAGTGGTGTTGATGCCACGGTTGAGCGATACTATGACAGAAGGGGTAATAGCAGCCTGGCATAAAAAAGTAGGAGATGATGTAAAGAAAGGTGATGTATTGGCTGATATAGAAACGGACAAAGCCACCATGGAATTGGAAAGCTATAAGAACGGAAAATTGTTGTATCAGGGTGCTGAGCAAGGACAAAAAATTGCAGTCAATGAACTGCTGTGCATTATTGGTGATGAAGGAAAAGTAGACGTGGAAAAAATAGTTGCCAGCGCTAAAGGGGGTAGTCAGCAGCAAGAAACTACAACTGAAGGCGGAGATCAACAAGCCGCCTCACCAAATGCAACAGAATCGAAAAGCGAGGCTCCTCAACAGGAAGCTAATGACAATGGGGGAGCTACAGATGGCCGAGTAAAGGCATCACCCCTTGCCAAAAAATTGGCTCAGGAAAAAGGCATCAATATCAATGAGGTGCACGGCAGTGGTGATAATGGCCGCATTATAAAGAGTGATATTGATAATTACAAGCCATCACAAAAAGCAGAGCCGCAACAAGCAGCAGCTACGGCCACATCAGCCTCCACAGGAGCAGGAAGCGTTTCCGGTGAGGAAGGCTTTACCGACATTACTCTTTCGCAAATGAGAAAGGTGATAGCCAAACGCCTGAGTGAAAGCAAATTTAATGCGCCTCATTTTTACCTCACTATGGAGATAGTGATGGATAAAGCGATGGAAGCAAGAGTGCAGATGAATGAAGTGAGCGATGTAAAAATCTCGTTTAATGATATGGTGGTGAAAGCAGCTGCGATGGCACTGCGCAAACACCCGGCAGTAAACAGTAGTTGGATGGGCGATTTCATTCGCCAGTACAACCACATAAATATTGGCGTAGCGGTAGCTATTGAAGATGGATTGATCGTGCCGGTGGTAAAATTTGCTGATCAAAAAACACTGAGCCAGATAGCTGCAGAAACAAAAGAGTTAAGTGGCAAGGCACGCAATAAAAAATTGCAACCAGCAGAATTTACCGGCAACACATTTACCATTTCCAACTTAGGAATGATGGATATAGATGAATTTACAGCTATCGTCAATCCGCCGGATAGCGCCATCATGGCGGTAGGCAAAATAAAAGAGATTGTGGTACGCAAAGGAGAAGGCTTTGGAGTAAGCAATGTAATGAAGGTCACATTAAGCTGTGATCACCGAAGTGTAGATGGATCTGTAGGAGCCTCTTTCTTACAAACTTTTAAAAAATACTTAGAAAACCCGGTAACTATGCTGGTATAAAAGATCAACAAATAAATTTTGAAAGCCTCCACCCGGAGGCTTTTTATTTACCCGGCATTTGGGCAAATAACAATTTTCCGTTTGGATCAATAAGTACTTTTTTTACCCCGCTTATTTTTGTTTTGTACACCGTTTCTTTTTCTGTTACTTCTATTTTCTCTATTTGCATTTCGCCCCCTTCTTTCACCAATCCTATTTCAATAGGGAAATGAAATAACCCTCTTTGTTGCGTGATCTTAATTTGCACTTCGTTGGCACTTAATTGTTGTTGTACCATTAAAACAGGAATGCCAGGAGTGTACAGCCATTGATCAAAAAATAATTTCAGATTTTTACCCGATACATTTTCTGCAACAGCTTGCAAATCCCTTGTATCTGCATTACTTCCCTTATAAAGGCCGTAGTAGGTTTTAATGATTTGATGAAAAGTAGAATCTCCTACTTCACTGCGTAGCATGTGCAGCACCCACGCTCCTTTTTGATAGCTGTTTGCATTAAGCAAATCCATTAAAATGGATGTAGTATCTACCACTGCATTTGGAGACCGGGCAGCAAACTGAATCACCTGCATTCTCTCCTTTTGCATTTTCCTGATCATGCTGTCCTTACCATATTTATGCTCTACATAAATATCCGTGAGGTAGCTTGCAAAGCCTTCACTTAACCATAGATGCGCAAAGATTTTTTCAGATGCCGTGTTGCCAAACCATTGGTGCGCTATCTCGTGGGCCATCAGTTCTTCTGAGCTTCGGTTGCCGGTCACTGTATTTTCCGCATAAAAAATAGCAGATGCATTTTCCATACCTCCAAAAATGGTTTTAGATTGTACGTTGGCCAATTTTTGATATGGATAAGGCCCTATGTATTCTGTAAAAAATTTTAAAATTGGTACCGCCAATGCATAGTCGTAAAACCCTTTGGTGCTGTCTTGCGGATATACCCAGGCACTTACAGGAATATCTTTTGGACTATCCTTAAACGTTTTCGTTGCAAACCTGGCAATGCCTATCACCATTATTTTGGTAGGTATCGGGTTATCTTCTTTCCAATGCGTTTCCTTTTTACCATAGCCTAACTCCTTTTCTTCAATCAATACTCCATTAGAAATAACGTTGTAATGTGCCGGTGCCGTCACAGTAAATTCAACGCTGGCTTTATCTGCTGGAACATCTTTGCAGGGTACCCATTGGTGCGCTCTGTTGGGCCAGTTGTCTGCAAAAAAAGTACGGTCGCCATATTTGTTTTTAGAAATAATAAGACCATCCGCGGGAATGCCATTGTATACTATCCAAATCTTTAGAGTATCACCCATTTTATTTTTTGGAAGACCAATTAATAATTTGTCTCTTTCGTGAGTAAATTTTAATTCATAGGTACCAGCGCCAACATATTTTACCATCATGCCTTTACCATTTTGATTGATGCCTGCAAGGTCAAGGGTTGCCAGGTGCCTTTCAGATTGCAATACAAAAGTGACCACAGCCATCCCCGTTAAAGTATCATTTCTATCGGTAACCTCAAGCCTATACCGGTAATGCAACACATCGATATCCTGGCAAAACAAATGTTGAGAAAAGGCTATTAATATGAAAAAAATTAGAATGTTTTTAGGCATATATGTAATTAGTTGATAACAGTTTTGATAACTGTCACTATATTATGGACAATAAAAATAAATTATAATTGCTCCAGCATTTCCACCACTTTTTCTCTTTTCAAAATCACATAGCCAATGCGATCATTGCTGATGCCTTCTTTTAACTGGTAGCTAAATTGTAACTGATCATCTGTTACTTCTGTTTCAAAATATTTAAATGAAATATTTGGAAATGTTTTGAGCTCATCACCTATTTCATACAAATGAGTGGACAGAATAAAAAGAGAGTTTTTTATTTTAATCAATCCTTTGATCACTGCCAGCGAGCACTTCATAGCATCTTGTACATTGGTGCCTTTAAACAATTCATCAATCAGCACCAGCCATTTTTTACCATCGTTTATTTTGTAAATAGTGTTTTTTATACGTTGTACTTCATTGTAGAAATAACTCTCCCCTTTTGCAATATTATCTGCCACAATTATGTTGGTTAACAAGCCATCAAATAGGGTAAGCTCCATGTTCCTGGCCGGTACTCCCATACCAAGGTGTGCTAAAAAAACAGACGAACCAATAGCTTTGATCAAGGTGCTTTTACCCGCCATATTGGCTCCGGTTAAAAACACAAAATTTTCTGCCGGGTTCATCAGCAAATCATAAGCCACCGGCTGCTGCAGCAATACATGAAATAATCCTTCTGCCTTAAAAAATGGCTGCTCCCCTTCTATAAAATGAGGAAATTTAAGGTTGTATGTTTTTACTGCTACTGCCATAGAGTACCAGGCATCTAACCGACTAAAAATATCTAATAATTCTAACGTATCTAACCGGTAGGCCGTACTTAAATGATATGCATAGTACAAATTTTGTTGAAAGCTAATACGGCCACCAGCTTCGGTATCAGCCAATTCTTTTAATGGAGGTTGCTGCAATGATTTTTGAATGCGTTGAATATAAAATTGAAGATTAGAAGGCAGGTCTACTGAAGAAAATAGTAGGTATAATTTTTTTAATCCCCGGTAAAAATCTGCAAAGTGTTTTACAGAATACTTGACCATGGAATAGTCTGAGCTGTGCAACACTTTGTACGTAAAGGCCGATAGTGGATTTTGACTAGCAGGTACCGGATCAAGATTGTAATCAAAAAACTTGTGGATCATCAGCACCGTACCGTTGGTGATTTCAGAAGGCCATTCTTCAATGTGATCAATGATAGTTTTAATAATATTTTGCGTACCAATAATGCGTTTAAGATCGCTATGCGGTTCCTTAAAAAAACGCTGCAGCCATTCCTTTCCACCAAACGTTTTTGTAAAATTCAGTTTGTGAAAAATAGAAAATTCTTCTTCCGGGTGAAAAATGGATATATCGTTGAAAGTGATTTTGTCTATTTGCATATTGCCCTTGTGCCAGATTAAGGAATGTGGATTTGAGCCGTTTTCGCCTTAATCATTTTTTAAAAAAAAGCTAGCGGTTAAATTGTATTCTTTTCCCTTTTAAAGATTCATCCCACACCCCATTTCCATAAACCAAATGCCCGTTTACAAAAGTATGTGTGATAGCCCCGGAAAATTGTGTGCCTTCAAAAGGACTCCACTTGCATTTGTACCACAAATTTTCTTTTTCAACGCTTGTATTTTTATTTAAATCCACTATCACCAGATCAGCATAATAACCTTCGCGGATAAAACCCCTGTCCCTAATTTTAAAACAATCTGCTACCGCGTGGCTCATCTTTTCTACTATTTTTTCAATTGATATTTTACCTTCTTTATAATAGGAAAGCATCAGCAAAAGTGAATGCTGCACTAATGGAATTCCGGCATGTGCCGCCTCATAGGAAACTTCTTTTTCTGATAACAAATGTGGAGCATGATCAGTTGCAATTACATCAAGCCGATCATCTAAAAGTGCGGCCCAAAGCGCCTCTCGATGATGTGGAGCTTTGATGGCGGGATTGCATTTTATTTTATTACCCTGTGCTGCATAATCGTTGGCTGTAAAATGCAAATGATGCACACACACTTCGGCCGTAATTTGCTTTTCAACGGTGGGAAAAAAGTTGGTAAACAATCCTAATTCTTTTTCAGTGGTGATGTGTAAAATATGTAACCTTGTTCCCCATTTTTTTGCCAATTGCACGGCTTTAAAAGAAGATTCAAAACAAGCTTCTTCATTCCGGATTATTGGATGATCTGAAACCGTCAATTCACCTTTTTCTTCTTTTAATTTTTTAAAATTTTGTTTGATGATAGCTTCATCTTCGCAATGTGTAGCGATCAACATTTCTGTTTCGCTAAAAATCTTATTCAAGGTTACATAGTTATCTACTAACAAATTACCGGTGGATGAACCCATAAATATCTTTACTCCACATATCTCCTTTTTCTTGTCGTTGGTGCGCAGCACTTCTTCCCAATTATCATTAGAAGTGCCCATAAAAAACGAATAGTTTGCAAGTGAATTATTAGCGGCAATAGCATATTTATCTTCCAGTAACTCCTGTGTAAATGCGGGTGGCTGCGTATTAGGCATTTCCATAAAAGAAGTAACTCCACCTGCTATAGCTGCTTTTGATTCGGTGTATATAGTTGCTTTTTGAGTAAGACCCGGCTCCCGGAAATGGACCTGATCATCTATTGCACCCGGCAATAGAAACTTGCCTTCTCCCGGGATCTCAATGACCTTTTCTGTAACCGTAATGGAAGAACTTATTTTTTGAATACGTTCGTCAACAATTAAAACATCTCCGGTTGTAATACTTCCTTCATTCACTATTTGTATGTTCCTAATAAGGTATTTTTGTGGCATTTGAATATCTATAAAGTGTGGTACATGCAAATTAAACAAACCCTTGTAAGACTGTTGCTAGTTTTATTGCCGGTAGCTGCTTCAGCACAAACAACCTACCTGCCTCAGGATGCAAGAGAGATTTATTTGCTGAATCGTTTGGAGATAAAAGCAGTGCATGATTCTGTTTTAAATTTTTCCAAACTAAAACCTTTTAGCCGCGAAAGCCTTATACCGCTTTTAGAAAAATACAGTTCCCTTGCTTTACCAATAACCACACAAAATGGAACTGAATTAAATGCTCAGATCAACGAAGTAAAGCCCCGGCTTACTAAAGTGGATGATTATAATATTTACAGTGCCCTGCTAGACAACCCGGAATGGAGTACGGTGCATGCCCAAAGCAAAAGGCCTTTTCTCAAAAATTTTTATAAGAGTCCAGCTAACTTTTATGAGGTAAATAAACCTGAGTTTTTTCTTGCTGTAAATCCTGTTTTTCAATACACCTTATCAAAAGAAAAAGGCAATACCGAAAATCTTTTTTTAAATACAAGGGGCATTTCTTTGCGGGGTCGTATTGGTAACAAAATTGGTTTTGCCACTTACCTTACGGACAATCAGGAACGCGATCCGCTTTATGTACAGCAATATGCTACCGAGCGCAAAGCTGTGCCGGGTCAGGGTTTCTACCAAGATTTTAAAGGTAATGGGTACGACTACTTTGATACCCGTGGCTACCTTACCTTCTCTGCATCAAAATACATTGATCTTACTTTTGGCTACGATAAAAATTTTATTGGCAATGGTTACCGTAGTTTGTTTTTAAGTGATTTTGGATCGCCGGCGCTTTTTTTCAGAATCAATACCCGCATCTGGAAATTCAATTATCAAAACCTGTTTATGGAATTGGTTTCGGGCAACCGGCTCGGGGCAGATAATTTGTATCCAAAAAAGTATGCAGCCATGCACCATCTTGATCTGGCGGTGACCAAGTGGATGAACATTGGCCTTTTTGAAGGAGTAATTTTCGGACGGAAAAATCGCTTTGAATTTGGTTATTTCAATCCGGTAATTTTTTATAGATCGGTGGAGCAGCAAAGCGGTTCTTTTGATAATTCAGTCCTTGGTGCCGACCTGAAAGCCAATGTGGCTGGCCATTTCCAGGTGTATGGCCAATTTCTATTGGATGAATTTAACTTGAAAGAACAACGTAAAGGCACCGGATGGTGGGGTAATAAATATGGGATTCAAATGGGCGCTAAATATATAGATGCACTAAGTATTAAGAACCTTGACCTGCAATTGGAAATGAACCGGGTACGGCCGTTTACTTATTCGCACCGCGATAGTGTGGCCAATTACACGCATTACAATCAGCCGCTGGCGCATCCTTTGGGTGCTAATTTTAATGAAGTGATTGGCATTGCCCGATACCAACCGGCTCCCAAATGGGTGATGCAGGCAAAAGCAATGTATGTGCTGCAGGGAAGGGATACAGGGGTAGTAAACAATGGAGCTAATATTTTTTTACCTAATGGACCACCCTACCGTGTAAAGGATTTTGGTTTTAGTATTGGAGAAGGGGTGCGCACCAAAACAGGACTCCTTTCCTTTCTGCTTTCCTATGAATTAAAGCATAATTTTTATTTGGAAGCTTATGCTCTGTATCGCAAACAGACTGCTGACGTAAAAAGTCTTTCATCAAATACAACCTTGTTTTCTGCAGGCGTACGTTGGAACCTGCAACGAAGAGAATTTGATTTTTAAGGAGGCCTTTAATTCTAGATGAGCTCAATAGAATTGGTGGTGATGAACGGAGCATCGCAAGGGACGTTTCCTAAATGTTATTTAGCTGGTTACCAAACTATTCTTTTCGCTTGGTAATTATTTAGATTAAATATTACCCTTCTAAATGAATGGCAAAAACAATCATGCGGGATTGAATGCGATCGAGAACACTGGAATATTTTAATTGTTCATCGCGGCTGTGGATATTACCTAATCCATTGCTGAATTTAATCTCCGGCGATAGAATAAAAGAAGGGAAATAAAAATTAAACCCAAGACCACCTTCCAATCCGTAGTCCAGCTTTTTTATTTTAATAAGATCATCTGCCTTTCGGGCTTGTGCATTGGAAGCAAGGTCAAAATCTAACTTGCCTCCACCTAAAAGGTAAACACGAAAATTGCCAATACGATCAGACCTGAATTTTAATTGCAACGGAAAAGTGACAATGACAGATTCTACTTTTTTAATAACATCAGTACCTAGATCTCTATCGGCATATTTTAGTTTGTAAGAAAGATTGCGCTCTTCAAACATCAGCAGCGGATTGAGGCGTACTTCAAAGCGATTAGACAATTGAGCAGTGGCCAAAAGGCCCAAAGCAAAACCACCAGACTTCAATGGCTCGGCTACCAGCACACTGTCCTGATCTAAAAAGTAAGGATGGCGCTCAGTATGAAAACGTGCCTGGCTGGCCGCAAGAGTGATCCCAAAATAATAGGGCTTTACATCATGATCTTCCAAAAAAAGAAGCTGCGACTGAGCCGCGGCTTTATGACCATATAAAAAAATGAAAGTAAAGATGGTTAACGCTGAGGCCCACTTTTTCGTCCGCAATAAATACAACATATTCCTAAGCTTAGTGGTTTAAAAGAGGTATCGGAAAAACCAACGTTATTTAATATTTGAACAAAATCTTTTTGATCGGGAAATGCTTTCGCCGATTCATTTAAGTATTGATAGGCTTCTTTATTTTGATGGAACCATTTGGCCATTTGCGGCGCAATCTTTCCCATATAAAATTGATAAAACCAACGCACCGGGCCCGTTCTTGGCTTGCTGAATTCGAGCGCTACCATCAAGGCTCCCGGCTTCATTACCCTTAAAATTTCCTGCAGGCCTTTTTCCAGATTTTCAAAGTTTCGCAATCCGAAAGCCACCATTACGCCATCAAACGAATCGTGGCTAAAGTTTATTGTTTCACTATCACCACTCAATAATTCTATTTCAGTTGACAGGTTTTCTTTTAAAACTTTTTTGCGGCCTATCTCCAACATTTTTGGCGAAATGTCAATGCCGGTAATTTTTTTTAGGTGCAGCCGTTTGGCGGCCATGATGGCCATATCGCCGGTACCGGTGGCTACATCCAACAAATGCTGAGGGGCTTCTTTTTTAAAGAGATCGATCGCCTTTTTGCGCCAGCCAATATCGATACCCGCACTTAAAAACCGGTTCATGAAATCGTATCGAAAAGCAATGGCATCGAACATAGCACTTACTTGCTCCTTCTTTCCTATTTCTTCTTTAAATGGTTTGATTTTATCATGTGGAAATTGCGCCATACGGCCGCGAAGGTACATTGCGATTCAAATTTTTGTAACGGATAAAATCTTAAAAATGAAAGTTATTCTTTGTTTTAAAAATAGCACCAGGATTACCATCTGTACCCGCCGGCAAAAACATTCTTTACTTTTGCTGCAAGATGGAAATTATTGATGCTAAATATATAATCAGCAGCCCTTCAGTAGCAGAATGCCCCAAACCAGACCGGCCGGAATATGCATTTATTGGAAGAAGCAACGTAGGTAAGTCTTCATTGATCAATATGCTTTGTAATAAAAAGGATCTGGCTAAAGTTTCCAATTCGCCGGGTAAAACGCAATTGATCAACCATTTCAACATCATTTCCGAAACTAAAAAAGAATGGTACCTGGTAGATTTGCCGGGCTACGGCTATGCCAAACGCTCCATGGCGTTGAGGAAGACGTGGCAAAAAATGATTGCCGGCTATATAAAGGAACGGCAGAATTTATTAAACCTTTTTGTGCTTATTGACAGCCGGTTGGCTCCGCAAAAACTGGATCTTGACTTTATAAACCAATTAGGAGAATGGCAGGTTCCCTTTGCTCTCGTATTCACCAAAGCAGATAAAAGTACCCAGCGCGAGGCAGCAGCTAATGTGAAAAATTTTTTAGAAACCATGCGTAAGACGTGGGAGTTTTTACCTCCGCATTTTGTGACCTCAGCAGTAAAGCATTTAGGTTCTAAAAATATTTTAAAGTTTATTGAAGCCTCTAACCTTGAATTTTATAAGGAGCAACCTTCTGCCTAATCCATCAATAACCTTTATCTTGCACCCGGCTAAATAATCTGTATGAAAAGGGCTCTATTGGAAAGAAATATTGTTGTTGTACTATTCGTCCTTGTTTTAATCACTTTCTCAATGGCGCAGCGGGATACAGAAAAGATAGAACATCTATATACATCGGGGATTCAAAAAAAGGCAAAATTGGCTGCGGTAAGGCCGGAACCGGCTTTAGAGAATGTTCCTTTTCAAAGAACATTCAGGTAATTCTTTTTTATAAGTACAGCTAATTTTTTCACGCTTCATTACTTACATTTCCATTTTCCAAAATAGTTAATTCACCATTTTATTGGCGCAACTACTGCTGGCAAAAGCTTCCGGTTTGGCTTTGAATGCAAAGCCCATTCCCAGTATATAACCCATTGCTTCCCGCAACGCATCATTACTTTTGAAATTTGGATTTGTATTTATATCGGCATGCACTTCCATATCAATATTATAAATAGTAAACAGGTTGCACAGTTCGTAAGCAATCTCAATACTTTTTGCTACTTCCAGCAGCATCCGTTCTTTTATGGAAATATGTTGCAGGGACCGCTCATTGTGAATAAACATAAAACCACCATGGCCTTCCCGCAAAAAAACAATAACTGTAGCGTATTCAGTTTCTTTGCCTTTTACTTGAGAGTCTGTCCCAATACATACTTTTAACTTGTAGCCTGCGGCGGTTTCCCGTTTGATGGCATTTTCTACCGCGTCGTAGATTTCGCCGTCCAGCTTTTCGCCGTTAAACTTTCTCCAGAGCATAAAAAAAGAGGTTTTTACAAGTTAGTAAAAACCTCTGATAAACCAAGAGGGCACGGATCATGGTATCTTTAAAAAATTATTGCTTTGTGAACTTCTCCGTGTATTGTTCTCCTCCATTTTTAAATTGAATAATATAAATTCCATTGCTTAGATGACCCGTTTTTATAGTACCGGATCCCTGTGCTACAATGCCCTTGCTTACTACCCTTCCATTATAATCAGATATACTGTAGTTGAAGGCAGCAGGACTGCTTACCATTACTTCATTAGCATAAACTACGTTGGTTACCAATTGCGGTTTAGCAATACTGTTGTTGCGCATCGCAATTGTATTTGAATAATATTTACGGCTATTGTCAAAAGTGACACCGAGCCGGTATTGCATTCCATCATTGGTAGATGGTACATTATTAAAGGTTCTTGTTAAGCCGTTGAAGGTAGCAATCACATCAAAGTGGCGACCATCAGTTGAAGCTTCTAACTCTTGATTAATTATAGTTTCATCAGCATCTATGATCCAGGATAGTTTATGATTTTTAGCTTCTGTATTTCCTTTTAATTGTAGCGTGCGTAGGGGAAGCGGATTTGATGGTAGGATATTACCATTGAGAGAATAGGATCCAAGGCTACCGTACTCACTTGCATATTGGTTGCCTTTTCCATCTACTCTTAAATAGTAAGTGCCTTGACTTAATGATGTGTCGATAATGGAACTCAGCTCAGCTCCCGGGTTGTATACGCCCAATACCTTTTGTGAACCGTCAATTAATTCAACTTGCATGTCCAGATCTGAACCTGTATTTCCAGTGCCTACATTGTATGGAATTCCTTTTAATTGAAAACGGCTTGTTGTAGTAATATTAAATTTAAAAACATCCAGGTCAGTTGTTTCTGAAATGACTCCGCTTACTACAAATTGATTCGCTACAAAACTTGCGGCCGTAGCGTTTGTAAATTTGCTTGAGTGATCATCTAATCGATACCCAAATCCATTTCTTGTTCCGGTAATAATTTCAAGGTCACTTTGCATTGCCGTACAGCCTGCCGAGCTGGATCCATTGTGCCACAGGGTAAAATTTTTGTAATAGCCGACGCCCATGATAGGTGCCCAGCCAATTTCGCCATCACCAATGCCCGCATTGTAGTCAGATAGTTTGGCACAATTACCATCATAAGCGGATTGATGCCTCAAACCCAAAGTATGACCTGCTTCGTGCGACGCCGCTTCTGCTATGTTTTTTATATTGTAATTAAGTAAGGCAGTAAATACAAATGCAGGAGTGTTGTCGCCCCAGGAAAAGGAATTAGTATAAGAAACTCCCCCGGCCGAACCATACCAATCTGATGTAACAGTAAGGATAATGCGCATTCTTTGCATTGCCGGTGCCGCCCAATATCGGGTGGAGTCTGTTGTAATATTTACATTGAAAGGACGATAATCCTCTGCTACGCGGTTAAAAACTTCTGTAA
>JBDSBL010000134.1:0-11370 GCA_039921625.1 Chitinophagaceae bacterium | reverse complement strand
AAGAAGTCCTAAACTTTATAGGAGAATTAGATGCGAAGCTTTTTGTGTTGGATTGTTTACCTAATATGACTCCGCCATATTTTCCGGTAGATACATTGAGGAAAAGACTTATAGACGCCGTAACTTTTTTAAGAAATAAAAAACCTAACACTCCCATTTTATTGACAGAACATGATGGCTATACTGATGAAGCCATCAATCCGGTACGAAAGAAGGAATACGAGGATGCCAACAAGGTATTGACTGAAGTGTTTGCACAATTTAAAAAAAATGGATTTAAAAATATTTTTCTGTTATCAAAAAAAGAAATTGGACAGGACATTGAAACAATGGTAGATGGGGTGCATCCCAATGATGCCGGTATGATGCGGTATGCAACTGCTTATGAACAAAAAATTAAATCCATATTCAAGAGTGTAATAACGGCATACCAAACAAATCCGTTACTTATTCCCCTACCTCAACGGATGCTGTGGGGCAAAGGGTCTTTTCCATTGCAGCGGTGCAAAGCCATTTATGTAAAAGATAATTTATTATTAAGTGAAGCAAAACGATTGCAGCAAAGCCTGGCGCAGAAAGGAATTGATGTAGTAATAGTATCAACTAATAAAAAAGATGAACCATACATTGAATTATTATTAGGTGATGTAGTAAGTCCGCAGTCAAAGGAAGAAGCCTATTCTTTGAATATTAATCCACAAAAAATAACCATTAAAGCAAATACTGCTAGAGGCATTTTTTATGGATTGCAAACGCTGGAGCAAATAACAAAAGACAGAAATGCAGTACCACAAGTTTCCATCACTGATTGGCCGGCATTTTCATGGCGCGGCTATATGGTAGATGTTGGCCGCAATTTTCAATCAATGGGATTGCTGAAGCAACAAATTGAAATTATGTCGCAGTACAAATTGAACATTTTTCATTTCCATTTTACGGAAGACATTGCCTGGAGATTAGCCAGCAAAAAATATCCTCAGTTGACAGCTCCCCAAAATATGCTGCGCAATAAAGGAAGTTTTTACACTGAGGAGGACCTCAAGGAATTGATTCAATTTTGCAAAGACCGATACATCACGCTGGTACCCGAGATAGACATGCCGGGTCATAGTGCAGCTTTCAAGCGGGCTATGAAAACGGACATGCAATCGGATTCTGGTGTGTATATATTAAAAAATATTTTGAAAGAATTCTTTGAAACATATGACCTGCCTTATTTCCACATTGGGGCAGATGAAGTAAAAATCACTAATAAAGCATTTGTGCCGGAAATGACTTCCTACATAGAAAGCTTTGGTAAAAAAACGGTGGGATGGGAGCCGGGAGGAAATTTTAAAGAAAATACAATACGCCAATTGTGGATGGATGATAATGCACACGCATCTGCCAACAGCCAAATTCAATTTATTGATTCAAGGCATTTGTACATCAATCACATGGACCCGTTGGAGGGAGTCGTGACCATCTTCAACAGGCAAATTGGTAAAAAAGAAAAAGGTGATTCTTCCATACTTGGTGGCACGCTTTGCTTATGGCCCGATAGAAGGGTGGAGAGGGAAGAAGATGCAATAGTTATGAATGGAGTTTATCCAAATTTAATAGCCTTTGCAGAGCGAACTTGGCGGGGTGGTGGGCAGGCAGGTTGGGTAGCCACCATTGGCGCACCCGGATCCGTAAAAGCAAAAGAATTTGCTGAATTTGAAAATCGGTTGTTGTGGCATAAAGACCATTATTTTTCTACGCTTCCATTTCCGTACGTCCGTCAATCCGGTACCGCATGGAAATTATATGGACCATTTGATAATGAAGGCAATGTTTCCAAAACTTTTGCACCGGAAGAAAGTTCATTTAATAGTAAAACAGAAACTCCTGCATTGAGTATCATTGGTGGCACTATCGTACTGCGCCACTGGTGGTTTCCGCTCATATCAGGTGCAATTAAGGAACCTAAAGAAAATACTACCTGGTATGCAACCACCAAAATATGGAGTGAGGAAGCAGGATTTCAATCCATTTGGATTGGCTTTAATAATCTTTCCCGGTCTCCTGCATCTGATAGTCCACCACCGGGTGCGTGGGATGCAAAGAATAGTGCGGTTTGGGTAAATGGAAAATTAATACCACCTCCTGTTTGGAAGAGAGGCGGACAAAAAGGTTTTTCTGAAATCCCTTTGGTGGATGAAGGATACGAATACCGGGCTCCTACTAAAATTTATTTAAACAAAGGTTGGAATGAGGTTTTAATAAAAGCTCCGGTGGGCTCCTTTAAAGGGAAAGATTGGCAAAATCCCGTAAAATGGATGTTCACATTTATAAAAGTTTCTGAATAAATAATGATCCATTTTAGGTCATTTCTATATTAAATGTTTTTTAAATTCATTATATAATTTTAAAAGCACATTATATCCCCAATTAAACGCTTATACCTACTCTTTTAAGCTTCTGTTTATACTTTTTTGTACAAATAGCCGTAATTTTGCAGCATGGAATCAGAAGTTTTGCTGCCGCAGGATAATTTGGTGGATGAAAGCCTTGCCACTATTGAAAGGACTGTTCTTTCTGAATATAAATATGGCTTTGTTACAGATATAGAAGCAGATGAAGCTCCAAAAGGCTTAAATGAGGATACGATTCGTTTTATTTCTGCTAAAAAAAATGAACCTTCTTGGATGTTGGATTGGAGATTGAAAGCCTACCGGCATTGGTTGACAATGGAAGAGCCCGTATGGGCAAACCTTAATTACAAACCCATTGACTATCAGGATATCATTTATTACTCTGCTCCAAAGCAGAAAGTAACGGTGGATAGCCTCGATCAAATTGACCCGGAGCTAAGAAGAACCTTTGAGAAACTAGGGATTTCTTTAGATGAGCAAAAAAGATTGTCCGGTGTAGCAGTGGATGCGGTGATAGACAGCGTTTCTATTGGAACTACGTTTAAAAAGCAGCTGGGTGAAAAAGGAATCATCTTTTGCTCTATGAGCGAGGCAGTGCAGGAGCATCCTGACCTGATCAAAAAATATTTAAGCTCAGTAGTACCTATTACAGATAATTATTTTGCAGCACTTAATGCCGCAGTTTTCAGCGACGGATCATTTTGTTACATTCCAAAAGGAGTTCGTTGCCCCATGGAGTTATCAACTTACTTCCGGATCAATGCCGAAAATACCGGTCAGTTTGAGCGCACACTTATCGTAGCAGAGGAAGGCAGTTATGTAAGCTACCTTGAAGGCTGCACCGCTCCCATGAGGGATGAAAACCAACTGCATGCAGCGGTGGTAGAATTAGTGGCCATGGACCATGCAGAAATTAAATATTCAACCGTTCAAAACTGGTATCCAGGGGACAAGGACGGCATAGGAGGTATCTACAATTTTGTGACGAAGAGAGGTATTTGTAAAGGAGATTTTTCTAAAATTTCATGGACGCAGGTAGAAACCGGATCGGCTATTACCTGGAAATACCCAAGCGTTATTTTAAAAGGCGATAATTCGATCGGCGAGTTTTATTCCGTGGCGGTCACCAACAATCACCAACAGGCTGATACTGGTACTAAGATGCAGCACATTGGTAAAAACACCAAAAGCCGTATAGTATCTAAAGGAATCTCTGCCGGCTTTAGCAATAATAGCTACCGCGGTTTAGTCCACGTGTCTAAAAACGCCACAAATGCCCGCAATTTTTCCCAATGTGATTCCCTATTACTTGGTGACAAATGTGGAGCGCATACTTTTCCCTACATAGAAGTAAAAAACAGCACTTCAATGGTGGAGCATGAAGCCACCACTTCCAAAATAGGTGAAGACCAGATATTTTATTGCAATCAAAGAGGTATCAATACAGAAACCGCAGTAGCGCTGATTATTAACGGCTTTGCCAAAGAGGTAATGAAGCAACTGCCTATGGAGTTTGCCGTAGAAGCTCAAAAATTACTGGCTATTAGTTTGGAAGGCAGTGTGGGATAATTCATTGTTTACAAATCAAACAAGATCCACAAAATTCAATTTTAAGACTATACAAATTCAACTAAATAAAACATGTTATCAATAAAAAACCTGCATGCAGGAATTGAAGGAAAAGAAATTTTAAAAGGCATTAATCTCGATATAAACCCAGGGGAAGTGCATGCCATCATGGGGCCGAATGGTTCCGGTAAAAGCACATTAGCTTCGGTATTGGCAGGTCGCTCAGATTATGAAGTGACGGGTGGTTCGGTGACTTTTGCGGGAAAAAATTTGCTTGATCTTTCCCCGGAAGAAAGAGCAGGTGAAGGTATCTTCCTTGCATTTCAATACCCGGTAGAAATTCCAGGTTTGACTACTACTAATTTCATAAAATCTGCTGTAAATGAAGTACGGAAATACCGGGGTCAAGACCCGTTGGACGCTGTACAATTTTTAAAGATGATGAAGGAGAAAATGGGCTTAATGGAGATTGGCCAATCCTTACTGAGTCGTTCTTTGAATGAAGGTTTTTCGGGTGGAGAAAAGAAACGCAATGAAATTTTCCAAATGGCCATGTTGCAGCCTAAGCTGGCCATACTTGATGAAACGGATTCCGGTTTGGATATAGATGCCATAAGAATTGTAGCTAATGGTGTCAACAAATTACGGAATAAAGACAATGCTATATTAGCGGTAACGCACTATCAGCGCTTACTTGATTACATTGTTCCTGATTTTATACATGTATTATACAATGGACGAATTGTAAAATCCGGTACTAAAGAATTGGCTTTGGAGCTGGAAGAAAGAGGATATGATTTTATTAAATCTGAAGTAGACCAGGTAGCATAAGCTATCGTAACGAATATTATGAACACGATCGAAAATATTAAAGAACGATTCAATGAGTTGCAGTCGCGCAATGGCAGCAGCCCACTTACAGCTGTAGAGCAAAATGCGTTCGCTACCTTCAATCAAATCGGTATTCCTACTACAAAGAATGAGGAATGGAAATACACCCGCATCAATACCGTTTTCAATAAAAAATACGCATTTAATGTAGATAGCTTTTCACCTTCTGTAACGTTAAATGATGTAGATGCCCTTCGGTTGCCAGATTATGAAGCAGCTAATGAATTGGTTTTTGTTAATGGCCTTTACTCGGAAAGTCTTTCTACCATTCGTTCTCAGGACCTTGAAATACTGCCATTAGAAAAAGCAGCACAATCGGGGTATGCGGAAATAGTAAAAACACACCTTGGTCATAGCAGTAACTATTTAAAAGATGGTGTGCATGCGTTGAACACTGCCTTTTTGCAAAATGGTATTTTTATATATATCCGCAAGGGACAGATTACAGAACATCCCATCTATTTTTACCATATCACAGATGCCCGTTCTTCCAATATTTTGTCGCAACCCCGCTGCCTGGTATATGTGAGCGAAGCAGCACAGGTGCAAATGATTGAAAATTTTGTGACCCTTGGAAAAGGAGAAAGTTTTTCAAATGGCGTAATGGAGATTGTAGTGGAAAAAGAAGCCATTGTAGATCATTATAAAATACAGGCTGATGCTCCACATACTAATCAGGTAAGCACCACGCATTTTCACCAAGTTGGCAAAAGCGTTATTAATACTGTAACCATTTCTCTTGACGGGGGCAGTGTGCGCAATAATCTAAACATTGTAATGGATGCTTCTTTTAGCGAAGCGCATATGTATGGTCTTTATTTTTTGAAGGGAGAAACCCACGTGGACAACCATACCGTAGTGGATAATGTGAAACCCAATTGCGAAAGCAACGAAATGTATAAGGGCGTGATGGATGATGCGTCGTCCGCTGTTTTCAACGGAAAAATATTTGTACAACAGCTGGCACAAAAAACAAATGCATTTCAATCCAACAAAAATGTATTGCTTTCTGATGCTGCTTCTGTAAATACAAAACCGCAATTAGAAATTTTTGCAGATGATGTAAAATGCTCGCATGGCTGCACGGTAGGCCAACTAGATGAGGAAGCTTTATTTTATTTACGATCAAGAGGAGTAAATGAAAAAACGGCGCGTTCCTTATTGGTGCATGCATTCGCAGTCAATATTTTAGAACATATTAAATCAGAATCCGTTCGGGAGTATGTAGATGCTTTGATTTCAGAACGGCTGGAGTATAATATAGCATGATGGATACAATAACCATACGGGAGGCAATAGATATAGATGCCATCCGGCAGCACTTTCCTATTTTAAATAGAATGGTGAAAGGTAAGCCGCTAGTGTATTTGGACAATGCCGCTACCACTCAAAAACCGCAGGTAGTGATCGATGCCCTTGCGAATTACTATACCGGTTACAATGCCAACATTCATCGCGGCATTCATACACTGGCTGAAGAAGCAACCGCCGCTTATGAAGCAACAAGAGATACAGTAAAGAATTTTTTAAATGCTGCCACCCGCGAACAAATAATCTTTACCAAAGGCACTACAGAAGGCATTAACCTGGTGGCGCAAACCTGGGGCCGGCAAAATATAAAAGCCGGCGATGAAATTATTATTTCCCAAATGGAGCACCACTCCAACATTGTTCCCTGGTATATTTTGTGTCAGGAAAAAGGAGCTGTTTTAAAGATCATCCCTATTAATGAAAAGGGCGAATTGCGGATGGATGAATATGAAAAACTAGTAAATCATAAAACCAAACTTGTTTCTATTGTTCATGTATCCAATGCATTGGGAACTATTAACCCGGTAAATGAAATAATTGAAAAGGCCCATGAGGTAGGTGCCGTTGTAATGGTAGATGGCGCTCAGTCTTCCGTGCATTTATCCATTGATGTACAAGCTCTCGATGCCGACTTTTTTGTGTTCTCTGCTCATAAATTATATGGCCCTACAGGGGTGGGTGTATTATATGGCAGAAAAGAATTGTTGGAATCAATGCCTGTGTACCAGGGTGGCGGAGAAATGATAAAAGAAGTTTCTTTTGATAAAATAACATGGAATGACCTCCCTTACAAATACGAAGCCGGCACTCCAAATATTGCGGATACCATTGCGTTGAACGCAGCACTTCAATTCACGGAAGGTATTGGAAAAAATAAAATTCGAAAACACGAAAACGACCTGCTGGCCTATGCTACAGAACAATTGGAAAACATACCCGGACTTAGAATTATTGGTACGGCGAAAGAAAAAATCAGTGTTATTTCATTTGTTATAGATAAAGTGCACCCACAGGATCTTGGTATTTTATTAGATAATAAAGGAGTGGCAGTTCGCACGGGCCATCATTGTACGCAGCCGCTGATGGAATGCTTTGGTATACCCGGCACTACCCGTGCCTCATTTGCCATGTACAATACAATGGAGGAAGTAGATGTGCTCATTGAAGGGTTGAATAAGGCTTTAAAAATGTTGCTCTAATTTATGGAAGAAGTCAAATCAATTGAAGAAATAGAAAAAGAGATTGTTGAAGAATTTTCTTTGTTTGATAGTTGGGATGATAAGTATGAATATATCATTGACCTTGGGAAAAAACTTCCGGTACTCAATGAAGAATTTAAAAAGGACGAGAACCGGGTGCGGGGATGTCAGTCCACTGTTTGGCTGGTGGCAAATAACGAAGCAGGAAAGATCTTTTATAAAGCAGATAGCGACGCAGTGATTGTAAAAGGCCTCATCAGCATGTTGATTCGGGTGTTGTCTGGGCAAAGAGCAGATAACATAGTAGGAGCAAGATTAGATTTTATAGGTGACATCGGCATGATGAGCCATTTAGCGCAAACCCGCTCCAATGGCCTTGTTTCGATGATTAAGCAAATGAAGAATTACGCTATTGCTTTTAAATTAAAAGATTCAATTAATCAATAAATCCATTTAGATTATGGAAGCAGATGTATTGCGCGACAAAGTAGTGGAAGCACTACAAACTATTTTTGATCCGGAAATTCCGGTGAGCATTTATGAATTAGGGTTGATTTATCGGGTAGATATTTTACCTATAAATAATGTGCAGATACTGATGACATTAACAGCACCTAGCTGCCCGGCAGCGCAAGCGTTACCTATAGAAGTAGATCAAAAAGTAAGAGAATTGGAAGGTGTGCATGATGTGCACGTATCCGTAACCTGGGATCCACCATGGGATAAAAGCATGATGTCTGAAACAGCACAACTTGAATTAGGCTGGATGTAATTATCTCGTTGAGCTAAATGATTTTAAAATTTATTTTATAGTTTTTAAGAAAATTGTCCTTAACCGATCGTATCTATAATGCGATCAATATTTACGATGCTGATATGAAAATTACTGCACAGGAAGAATATGGTTTGCGCATTTTAATTCGCATTGCATCCTGCAAAGAAAAGGACGGAATGAGTATACCGCAGCTTAGTGAAGCGGAAGGTCTCAGCGCACACTATGTTGCCAAGCTCGCCCGCATTTTGCGTATGGAAGGTTTTATCAACAGCACACCTGGATATAAAGGTGGGTATGTGTTAGCCATACCAGCAGAGGATATTGTAATTAATAAAGTATTAAAAGCGCTAGGAGGTGCTTTGTTCAGCTCTGAATTTTGTGGTACTCATGCACCACCGTTTAAGTTGTGCACGCATTCTGTTGATTGTTCCGCACGGTCACTCTGGCAAATGATCCAGTCTCTTGTAGATCAATTTTTGGATAAAGTAACCTTGCATGATCTGGTGAATCCGGAAAAGAAATCCATTGCCATATTCGATGAATTGTTAGCCCACAGTAAAGCGTTGGAGCAACAGCCTGCAGAAGAAAAAATAGCCGGTTAAAAAAGCTAAAGAATAGGAATACCCTTCACATTGTATTCATATAATCAATAAGTAAACGAACCCGAATACTTCTACTTAAAATAAAAAAACCCTTACCGTAGCAAGGGTTTCCTATTAGTGATAGCTTATTATATCATTCCAACGCTGCGGTTTACAAAATCAGTCAGCTCTGGTCCGGTGAGCAATCCTTGCGCAAGAAGGGCTAAATCAAAAGCCTGTTTCGCAACTGCTTTTTGTTCCTCTTCGTTTTCAATATGCAACAAACGGTTGATCAATTTGTGATTCCCATTTACAGACACTTTGTAACTATCCGGCATAGAACCATAAAAGTTCATACCTCCACCGCCGCCCATTTTGGCCATGTCTTTCATGCGACGCATAAATTCATCCATGGTTACATGCACGGGCATATCATCCGGGCTGAGGGCTTCTATTTCAACTTGCATATGTGGTTTGTTGATTGCTTTTTCAAATACTTCTTTTACTTTTTTTGATTCCTCTTCCGTCAATACCTGCTGCAGGTTTTCTTCTTTTACAATCAATTTGTCCACCACATCAGCATCTACTCTTTTCAAAGAAGTTTTCTCCAGTTTTCTTTCCAGGTGGTTTATAAAATGGTTGTCAATAGGAGAGTTCATCAGCAATACATCGTATCCCTTTTTTTCTGCTGCTTGTATAAAAGCATCCTGCTTTTGTGGGTCAATAGTGTAGAGGTACACCACGTTACCCTCTTTATCAGTTTGCATCGGGCTTACTTTCGCTTTGTACTCTTCCAGCGTATTTTTTTCTCCTTTTGTATTGGTAAACAATGCAAAATCTTTTGCCTTGTCATAAAACTTATCATCGCTGATCATGCCGTATTTTACAAACAACCCAATGTCGCTCCACTTTTCCTCAAAAGCCTTCCGGTCATTTTTAAATAAGTCTCCCAGCTTTTCAGCCACTTTTCGGGTAATGTAGCTGTTGATCTTTTTTACATTGCTATCTGCCTGCAAAAAGGAGCGGGATACATTTAAAGGGATATCCGGAGAATCAATGACACCGTGCAACAGCATCAAAAATTCCGGTACAATATCTTTTACTTCATCTGTAATAAATACCTGCCTTGAAAACAGCTTTATCTTGTTGCGCTGCATTTCAAAATCTTCCTTCAGCTTTGGAAAATAAAGTACGCCGGTCAGGTTAAATGGATAGTCTACATTCAAATGAATCCAAAAAAGCGGTTCTTCGGAAAACGGATAAATCTCCTGGTAAAAAGCGAGGTAATCTTCATCCTTTAATTCAGTAGGAGATTTTGTCCAAATAGGAGAGGTGTTATTAATGATATTATCAACCTCTATCGATTTGTATTTTGCTTCTCCTTTATCATCCACACCATCTTCCACTGATTCTGACTTGGTACCAAACTGCACCGGCACCGGTAAAAATTTAGCGTATTTATCCAGGATGGTTTGCAAGCGCTGCTTGTTCAAAAACTCTTCTGATTCCTCATTGATGTGTAAAATAATATCAGTACCTCTTTCGGTGCGAGATCCCTCCGTTATTTCAAACTCAGTGCTTCCATCGCATATCCAGCGGGCAGGTTCTGCGCCATCCTGATAGGAAAGTGTTTGAATTTCTACCTGATCCGCCACCATAAAGGCAGAGTAAAACCCTAACCCAAAACGGCCAATGATCTCATTAGCATCTTTTGCTTCTTTAAATTTTTCCATGAACTCAGTAGCTCCGGAAAAGGCAATCTGGTTAATGTATTTTTTAATCTCATCTGCCGTCATTCCAAGGCCATTATCGCTTACCGTTATCGTTTTTGCGGCTTCATCAAAAGACACTTTTACCCTCAATTCACCCAGGTCTTTATTGTATTGACCCAAAGAAGAAAGGCGTTTCATTTTTTGCGTCGCATCCACAGCATTAGATACAAGCTCCCGCAAAAAGATTTCATTATCAGAGTATAAAAATTTTTTAATGATTGGGAAAATGTTCTCAGTATGAATTGAGATGGTCCCTTTCTCTTGCACCATAATTCTGTTATATTAAAAAGTAATAAAAAATTTGTAGTTCAACCCAATGAATCAAGGGTTGTTCCAAAGTATCAAAAGTTGTCAGATTGGCAGCGAATAAGAATCAGTAGAGAATATTTTGTAGCCCGGCAGTGCCGCATTGTGCCCCGATAGTGGCGACGCTCCGTTCTACTTTATCACTTTGTGGAGCTTCTTATAAAGTGTGCTCAATAGTTAATGACCAAGATTTTTTGGTACAAAAAAAACCGGGCACGAAGCCCGGCTTTTTTAAAAAGATGGTTATATTATTTACGTACAAACAAATTGTCGATCATTTTTTGATTGAATAATTCCACCGGATCACCGGTTACATTCTGGTAAACGGCAGCAATAAATATCATTTTTACCGCGCTCATCACCACAATAATAAGGGACACGCCTAACAAGGCCAATGCCACTCCTACCAAGGGATGTATAAAATAGCCCATTAGAAAAAGCGGAACGGGTACCAGCACAAAAGCAAGCAATTGGATAATGCCAAAGCTAAAACCAGCGCCTATACTTTCTCCCCATTTATCTTTCATTATTTGCGCAGATCGCTTTACCGCTGTTACCGGACCTGCATTT
>JBDSBL010000133.1:0-21631 GCA_039921625.1 Chitinophagaceae bacterium | reverse complement strand
TCCTTAAAGGCAAGGTTTGATATAAAGATGGACATGGTGAATCCGATGCCTGCCAAAATTCCTGCCCCAATTAAATATTTCCAAGTAACACCTTGTGGCAATGTAGCTAATTTGCCTTTTACTAATACCCAACAAAAAAGAAGGATACCAACCGGCTTGCCAATTAATAGTCCTAGAATAATTCCAAGATTATTTGATTGGGCCATTTTTTGAAACCATCCATTGTGCAACACAATTCCAGTATTGGCCAATGCAAATATGGGAAGGATGATAAAGGCAACTGGTTTATGCAGCGCGTTCTGCAGTTTGTACGAAGGATCTTTGTCGTCTCTTTCATGAAGAGGAATGGCTATAGCTAATAAAATACCAGCAATGGTGGCGTGTACTCCTGACTTCAACATGAAATACCACATTAATACCCCTGGAATTAAATAAAAGGAAAGGCGATATACTTTCAATTTATTTAAAACCATCAACATGATAAATATACTCACCGATAGTAAAAGATAATACCAGGAAATGCCCCCACTATAGAATAATGCAATCACCACAATGGCTCCAAGGTCATCAATAATGGCAAGTGCTGTTAAAAAAATCTTTAAGGAATACGGTACCCGTTTTCCAGCTAAAGACAACATTCCCAAGGCGAAAGCTATATCCGTGGCCATAGGAATGCCAAAACCAGATTGAGTGGCCGTGCCTTTATTTAAAAAAAAATGAATGGCGGCTGGTATCAGCATACCACCAACAGCAGCACCAATGGGTAATATTGCATTTTTAAAATCTGAAAGCTCTCCTTTAAAAATTTCCCTTTCAATTTCAAGCCCAACTAAAAGAAAAAATATGGCCATTAATCCATCGTTTACCCAATGTTGGGTAGAATATCGTAATGGAACTTTGGGAATTGATAAGTCAATATAAGAATGCCAGAACTGATCATAACTTCCGCCAAAGGAACTGTTGGCAATTGCTAAGCTGGCAAATGTGCAGCCCAGCAAAATCAAACCGCCTACTTTTTCACTGTTAAAGAAATCGCGAAATAATTTTGTATTTAACATCCAATTTTAATTTATTCCAAACCAACTTTCAGTTTATCACTTTGTAAACAGCAGCCCCGTGCAAATGTAATTACCTTTGCGCCTCAATAAACTCTTTTAGCACACAGATCACCGGCATGAAAAGCAAAACGTTAAAAAAAGATAAGGTCAACATCATTACACTTGGTTGTAGCAAAAACATGGTGGACAGTGAAGTGCTAAGTGGGCAATTGCAGGCGGCTGAAATAGATGTGGTTCACGAAAATAGCAAGAGAGATCACAATATTGTAATTGTAAACACCTGCGGATTTATTGATAAGGCAAAAGAAGAATCGGTCAATACCATTTTGGAACAGGTAAACCTAAAGCAAAGAGGAAAGCTGGACAAGGTATATGTAACGGGTTGTTTGAGTCAGCGGTACCGCGATGATCTGGAGCAAAGTATTCCGGAAGTTGATGCCTGGTTTGGAACCATGGAATTGCCATTGATTTTGAAAAGATTTGAAGTTGATTATAAAAGTGAACTTATAGGTGACCGTTTGCTGGCTACTCCACAACATTATGCTTATGTAAAAATATCAGAAGGTTGTAACCGCACTTGTGCGTTTTGTGCTATTCCTTTAATGCGCGGCCAACATATAAGCCGATCAATTGACGACCTCGTAAAGGAAGCCGAAACTTTAGTGAGGCGCGGTGTAAAAGAAATAATGTTGATAGGACAGGAACTTACTTATTATGGGCTAGACCTTTATAAAAAGCGTATGCTTTCCGATCTTTTGAAAAGATTAAGTGATGTGCCTGGTTTGGAATGGATTCGGTTGCATTATGCATATCCACATAAATTTCCGATGGATATTTTGGATGTCATGCGGGAGCGATCGAACATTTGTAATTATTTAGATATGCCATTGCAACATGCCTCCGATGCCATGCTCAAAGCAATGAAGCGTCAAATAACCCGTGTGGAAATTGAAGAATTAGTGCAGCAGGTTAAGGAAAAAGTACCCGGCATTTGTTTGCGCACCACACTGATCACCGGATTTCCAGGAGAAACATTGGATGATGTGGAAGAACTAAAAGGCTTTTTAGAGCGCCAACGGTTTGATCGGGTGGGAATTTTTACCTACTCTCATGAGGAAGCTACCTCTGCTTACCAACTCGAGGATAATGTGCCTGCAGAAGAAAAGCAGCGCCGTGCCGAGGAAATTATGGAGGTGCAGCAAGAAATTAGTTTTGAAAAAAACAGAGAAAAAGTTGGGCAAACATTTAAAGTACTAATAGATAAAAAAGAAGCAGGCCGCTACCTGGGGCGCACAGAATTTGACTCTGTAGAAGTAGACAATGAAGTGATTGTGCAAACAGAACAAAAACTTGTTTCCGGCAACTTTTACAATGTAAAAATAACCAGAGCGTATGACTATGACCTGGAAGGGGATGTAGTGCTTTAATTTTTTACCGTACTACTTATTATTATGTTTGCAAAATGGTCGGACAGGCGCACACAACTACCTACGAGCAAACAGGTTTTTTTTCTCGGATTGTAATTGATTATTTAAACGGAAATACTGCCCTACAACCCTTTTACCAACATCCTCCCAACCTGGAAGGAATTGCAAAAGCAATAGAGCATAAAAAGTTTAGTCCTTCTTCCCGAAGCATCCTGATGGCTGTCTTACAAAAGCAATACACAGTTGTAGATAAGTGCGAAGCCGTTCTAACAAACATTGAATTACTGGGGCAGGAAAATACCTATTCGGTTTGTACGGCTCATCAGCCAAATCTTTTTACAGGTCCGTTGTATTTTATTTACAAAATTTTGCATGCTATCAAACTGGCTCAGTTTCTAAAAGAGAAATTTCCTGAACGGAATTTCGTTCCAATATACTTCATGGGATCAGAAGATGCAGACCTGGAAGAACTCAATCACTTTACGGTGAGCGGTAAAAAATATGTATGGGATACAGATCAGTCCGGTGCGGTTGGGCGTATGGTAGTTGATAAAAAATTGATACAATTAATTGATGGTCTACAAGGACAATTGGTTGACCAATTTGGACCTCAATTTATAACGTTTTTAAAAAAGTGCTATACACCTGGCCGTACAATTCAGGAAGCAACCTTTGAACTCGTACACCTCTTATTTTCCCGTTTTGGATTGATTGTTTTTATTCCGGATGAAGCAGACATAAAGAGGCCTTGTATTGAATTGTTTAAAGAAGAATTGATCCACCAAACATCATCCGCGATTGTAGCGAATACTATTAAGGACTTAAGCAAACATTACAAAGTGCAAGCCCACCCCCGGGATATCAATCTTTTTTATTTAAAAGAAAATATACGGGAGCGAATTATAAAAAAGGAAGAAGGGTTTTTTATAAAAAATACACAACTACATTTTACTGAAGAAGAGATGCTTGCTGAATTAGAAAACCATCCGGAACGTTTTAGTCCAAACGTTATTTTAAGGGGTTTGTTTCAGGAAATAGTGCTGCCCAACATTGCCTTTATAGGAGGAGGTGGTGAGCTTGCTTATTGGCTGCAATTGAAAGATCTTTTTGATTATTTTAAAACTCCCTTTCCGGTACTTATTTTACGCAATTCATTTTTAATGGTTGCTAAAAAGTGGACCGAAAAAATGCATCGCTTAGGGATGCAACCTGCCGAGCTTTTTTTACCTAAAATGGAATTGCTTAATAAATTGGTTATCCAACAATCAGGTGAAAAAATTTCTCTTGAAGAAAGCATTCTTCAATTAAAAGCATTGTATCAAAGAATACAACAACAGGCGGTTTCCATTACTCCCACTATGAGCAAACATGTGCTAGCATTACAAACTCAAACCATTGGGAAAGTAGAAGCCTTGGAGAAGAAAATGCTGCGTGCAGAGAAGCGAAAATTTAAGGAGGAGGAAAATAAATTAGAGCAAATAAAGAATGCACTTTTTCCAAATAATAATCTCCAGGAGCGAATAGAAAATATCAGTGGTTTTTACGAACAATACGGGCCAGCGTTTATAGATGCTGTGTACGAGGCATCTTTTCCGATAGTGCAAAAATTTGTTGTAATGATTGAGGAATAACAATCTCCTTTATAGAAACGTTCCTTTCAGATTATTGGAATTTAGTTTTAAAAAGTTATAAACTAACCGGCAAGGTGATTACGAATTCTGCAAATTCTCCTTCCTCGGTGTCTACTTGTAAATCGCCGCCATGTTCTTTGGTAATTATATCATAACTAAGCGATAAGCCAAGCCCAGTGCCTTTTCCGGTTGGTTTGGTAGTAAAAAAAGGTTGGTAAATTTTGTCAAGAATACTTTGTGGAATACCTAATCCATTATCTTTTATACAAACCTGCACGTTGTTATCCACCCTTTTTGTTGACACCCAAACTGTTGGCTCATAGCTTCCATTTTGGGCTTTCTTTTTTTCCGCAACGGAATAAAAAGCATTGTTTAAAAGATTCAATAACACCCTTCCTATATATTGCGGATTGACATTTGTCTTACCCATTGAATCGTCAAAATCTGTGTGGAGTGTGGCATTGAATGATTTGTCTTTTGCCCGAAGTCCATGATAACTTAATCCTAAAAATTCCAATGTAAGGGCATTGAGGTCGGTGGGTTCCATGCGCCCTGTGTTGCGGGAATGTTCCAACATACTTTTTACAATGGCATCGGCTCTTTTACCATGGTTAGCCACCTTCACATTATTTTCCTGCAACATTTCTGCAAGAGAATTGACAAGTTCCATATTACCCGCCTTTATCTCTTCTTTCATTTCATCAATCAGATCTGCGTTTACTTCAGAAAAGTTATTGACGAAGTTTAAAGGGTTTTGTATTTCGTGTGCTATACCTGCTGTTAGTTCACCAAGGGAAGCCATCTTTTCTGACTGTATTAATCTGGCTTGTGTTGCTTTAAGATCTTCTAAGGCAGCTTCGGTTTTTTCTTTTTGTTTTCTCAATTTTAAGTTCGCCTTTTGCTTGTGCCGGTTATTGCGCATCAACCCTCCAGCTAATACCATTAAGATCAAAATACCACCTGCAAGGCCGTACAATTTTAATCGATTTTGGTACTGCTTTTTTTCAGCCGAAATTTCCTGCTGGCGCAATTGTTCATTAAAACTCATGAGCTGCAGTTGCCTGGTCACGTCATTGCTTACAATGCTATCTTTTATTGCATCAGCCGTTTTAAAATATGCAAAAGCACTGTCGCTGTTATTTTTCTGAGTATACAATTCAGATAGCAACAATGAAGCTTTTTGTTTTCCTTTTAAGTAGGAACTTTCGCTGGAAGATTGGAAAGATTGATGGCTATAAAATAAGGCAGAGTCTAATTTATTTCTTTTCTCATACAATTTTGCTACGCCATAGTAGGCATCCGTAATTGTTTGCAAATCGGTAATGGGCCTTGAGTATTCGATGCTTGCCCTGTATTGTTTTAAGGCCACGTCATCATGGTCTAGCTTATGATTAATATTTCCCAAATTGGCCATCACAGTGCCAATATTATTTTTATCATTTATCTGCAAAGCAAGCGTGTAAGCCTTATCCTGGTAATACAAAGCGGAGTCCAGCAGATTTAGTTTTTCATAATCGTTTCCAATATTATTGAACACAATAAGAAGGTGATTATAAATATTTAATTGAATAAATTTATTAGGATCGTTTGCTTTTAATTTTTCAAAAATGGTGTTCGTTTTTAAATAATTTTCCAACGCTTTCCGGTATTCTGCCTGGTCATCATATATAAGGGCAATATTGTTGTAAGTAGCTCCAATACCTACAAGGTCATTGCGTTCTTCATAAATTTTTAATGCTTGTACATGGGTTTCAAATGCCTTTGTATAATTACTTTTTAATCCATACACATTGCCAATAAGCGTTAAAGACTGTGCTTCCCCTTTTTTGTAATTACCCTCTTTTGAAATATCCAGCGCTTGTTTGGCATAGTAATGTGCCGAATCAGGCTTGGAGAAAAGGTAAGATTTTGATAGCTGGCAGAGCGCAAAAACCTTATCTGTATCGGTTTTTGCCAGCCGCAAGCGCTGTTGCAAACTGTCTATATTATTTTGTGCCATCGCCTGAAAAAACATACACAGGATTAATAAGAAAGAAGCAAGCTTTTTCATTGCGCAGCAGTTAAAAGATTTTGTTATGACTTTTAAAAGTTACAAAAGAAAAATTAGTAGCGGAAAAATTTGCTATTGTAAAAATGTAGCCGCTCTTCATTTCAAAATCTTATTAAATTAAAATTAAGGTCTAATCAGGATTTAAAAAATAAATAGTATCTGATTAGCTGCTAATGAATTTGCTTCACAGTACTCCATGTAAAAAAGAGTGACTAAGAATATACATAGTGTATAATAAGAGAAGATAAGGGGATGCAAAAAAAATTACAAAATCTAAATTTATTTGTTTTCGTTGAATCTATTTTTTTGCATCAAAGAAATTGGGATAATCACCTGACTGAAGATGGGCTGCTTTTTCATACACTTCTTTGCCTAATCCTTCGAGATATATTTCCATTTTATTTCTTAGCGCATCGTCTGATACACCAAGAATGCGTGCAGCTAAAAGGCCTGCATTTTTTGCTCCATTTAAAGCCACAGTAGCTACAGGCACTCCATTGGGCATTTGTAAAATAGATAAAATGGAATCCCAGCCTCCAATAGAGTTGGACGATAAGATAGGCACACCAATAACCGGAAGTGGAGAAATAGCGGCAACCATTCCAGGCAAATGAGCTGCTCCGCCGGCACCGGCAATGATGATCTTTAAACCACGTGTAGCTGCTGTTTCGGCATATTTAAATAGGCGGTGCGGGGTGCGGTGTGCAGATACTACAGTGAGTTCAAATGGGACTTCAAATTGCTGTAACATAGCAGCCGCTTCTTTCATTATTGGAAGATCACTGTCGCTGCCCATGATGATACCCACTACTGGTTGCATGCCTATGTTTTTGTAAATGTATTGAATAACTTATTGTACAAATGCCCCGCGAAGGCGTTGAATTTCTGTTTCCGCCACTTTCATATTGTAGCGTGCAGTTATGAGCCGGTTATAAGCTTCTTCCAAACTGCGTTGGGCTTCACGCAATTCCAAAAAAGTAGTTGCTGCTAGACGATACCGTTCCCGTGCTATAAATAAATTTTCTTTTACTAAATCAATGTTTGATTCTTCTAAAACCAAAGATTGTTTCTGAAGATCAAACGTTTTAAAAGCATTATACAAGTCTGTGGTGATAAGCGATTTTTGATTCTCGTAAAGAGACTTTTGGTAATTGACAGATAATTCTGCTTGTTGAATTAATCTCCGGGTATTGAGGCCGTTAAATATGGGAATGCTGGCACTGATGCCATAATTCAATCCACGGTTTTGACTGAATAAAGGTTGTGTTGGATTGACTACAGAATTATTGTTGGCACGTGTAAAATTGTATGCAGATGCTAAAGCAACAGTAGGAAATCGTTCAGCTTTTCGTTCTTTTACAGCAAGGCCTGCCAGGTCTATATTCTTTCGGGTTACCTGCAATTCAGTGTTTGTTTCTTCCAGACTTTCTACTATTTCTCCAAGCGTTAAGTTTAATTGTATCGGAATAGAATCACTCACTTCATATCGTGTATCTGCCCGTACATTCATCAAATGATTCAGGTTTTGTTTTAGCTGTTCAATGAGTGTGAGCTGATTTAACTGTGCTGCTTTTTGTGCGTTAAGATCTATTTGTGCCTGCAATACGTCCGGCTTTACACCTACCCCAATGTCTAACCTGTATTTAGCCAACTTATACCGGTCTTCGTTAATAGACATTTGTTCTATTATCGTTTTCAGTTGTTGTTTTTGGCGTACAATGTTGTAGTAATTTTTAATCACATCTGCCACTGTATTATTTACTTGCCGCCTCGTAAGCAAACTTCCAAGCCGCAAAAATTCTTCAGCTTTTTCTCGGGTGACAAACATTTTAAAACCATCAAATACAACCCAGTTTAAACCAACGGAGGCATTTAAGTTGGAGGCTTTTATTCCATTGCGGTTTCTTTTGGTGCCATCGGCCAATGTTATGTTTTGCGCATTGTGGTTGAGCAGGTAGCCGGTATTGGCATTTACTCTTGGTAGAAAAGCATAATCACGGTAAGCATAATCAAGGGCTGCAACCGCTGAATCATTTCGTGATAAAATGATGTCATAATTATTTTGTAACGCCGTGGCAATGGCCTTTTCCACCGTAAGCGAATCTTTTAGGTAAAGGCTGTCCTGCGCGGAGGATATTTGGGAAAAGGAAACAGCCAAAAAAAATAAATAAGTCTTCATCTGCATATTGATTTCCTAAGCAGGTACTGCTTCTTCTTTTTTTAAATTATCTAATTTATCCAGTTCGCTTATTTTTTTGGAAGTGGACATATAGGTGTACATGGCCGGAATCACAAATAAGGTTAATACCAGCGAAAAGATAATACCTCCTACAATGACAATACCAAGGGGAATGCGGCTGGTAGCAGCTGCTCCAAAAGAAAGTGCAATAGGCAAGGCACCCAATGCCATAGCTAAAGAGGTCATTAATATGGGGCGTAACCGCTGGCTGGCCGCATAAATAACGGCTTCACTTTTCTTCATTCCATTGAGCCTGTTTTGGTTGGCAAATTCCACAATAAGAATTCCATTTTTCGTTACCAGGCCTATGAGCATGATCATTCCTATCTGAGAAAAAATATTAAGTGTTTGTCCAAAAATAAAAAGCGATAACAGAGCGCCTGCAATAGCAAGTGGCACAGTGATCATAATGATAAGCGGATCTATAAAACTTTCAAATTGCGCAGCCAATACAAGAAAGATCAACCCAAGCGCCAAAAAAAGAGCGAAACTCGTGTTGCTGCCACTTTCTTCAAAGTCGCGGCTATTGCCAGAAAGTGAGGTAGCAAATGATTCATCTAATAGACTAGCTGAAATCCGTCTCATTTCTGCTATACCATCACCGATTGTTTTGCCCGGAGCCAAACCTCCCGAAACCGTAGCAGATTTAAACCGGTTAAAATGGTAGATTGTGGATGGGGAGGTAGCTTCTTCAAAAGTTACCAGGTTATCCAGCGAGATCATTTCCCCACTTGCATTACGAACGTATAAAGATTTAAGATCCGTGGGATCATCGCGGTTAGCGCGGGCTACCTGGCCCATTACCTGATACTGTTTTCCTTCTTTGGTAAAATAGCCTAACCGTCGGTTACTCAGCGCTAATTGTAACGTTTGCGATACATCTTCTACACTGACCCCGAGCTCACTTGCTTTTAATCGGTCTACATTGATGCGTAGCTCCGGTTTATTAAATTTTAAATCTGCATCTACCCCTTGCAACACATTACTTTTATTTGCTTCCTCTAAAAACTTTGGAAGCACCTGTGCCAGTTTATTAAAATCATTATTTTGAATAACAAACTGTACGGGCTGGCCTCCACGGCGGTTTACAGATATAGTTTGCTCTTCAATGGCCACTGCCCGGCCTTCATTAAATTTGGGTAGGTTGCGATTAACCATCGCTACAATTTCTTTTTGGGAGCGGCTTCTTTCGTTGGGTGGAGAAAGGGTAACGCGAACGAAACCAGAATTGGTAGCACCACTTGAAAAACCTGGCGCCGTAATAGAAAGAACGGTTCTTTTTTCAGGTACGGAATCAAGTACAAATGTGCTCAGCCTGTCAATGTACTTATCCATATAATCATAAGAAGTACCTTCTGGTGCAGATACCTGCAAGCGGAACTGACTTCTATCTTCCATAGGTGCTAATTCCGATGGTATGCTTTTACCAATAAATACGATGATCAATCCACAAATAGCCACAATGATAATAGCAACCCATCTTACTTTCATAAAGGAGGCCAGCGCATTCTTATAACCATTTTCCATTCCCCGGAAAAAGGGTTCTGTTTTAGTGTAAAACCAGGAATGTTTGTGCACGTCTTTGCGGGTCATGTACACGTTCAACACAGGAGTAAGCGTTAGAGAAACCAATGCAGATATAAGCACAGCTCCTGCTACTACAATTCCAAACTCCCGAAAGAGGCGGCCTACAAATCCTTCCAAAAATATAATTGGTAAAAACACAAATGCAAGGGTGATGGAAGTAGCAATGACGGCAAAATAAATTTCCTTTGAACCTTCCCTGGCTGCCTGCCATTTGTTCATCCCGGCTTCCATTTTTTTATAAATGTTTTCCGTCACTACAATGCCATCATCCACCACCAACCCTGTAGCCAGCACGATAGCCAACAAGGTGAGTACATTGATAGTAAAGCCACAGAGGTACATGATAAAAAAGGCACCTATCAACGAAACAGGAATATCAATCAGGGGGCGAATGGCGATTAGCCAATCTCTAAAAAATAAAAATATAATAAGGATAACGAGTGTCAGCGATATGAGTAGCGTTTCCTCAACTTCAGATATAGAGTTTTTTATAAATCTTGTTTGATCCAGTGCAATGTTCAAGGATATATCGGAAGGCATGTCTTTTTTGATGCTTTCAAACCGCTTGTAAAATTCATTGGAGATGGATACGTAGTTGGAACCCGGCTGCGGTATAATGGCCAGAGCTATCATAGGGATGCCACTTTCTTTTAATTGCGATTCTTCATTTTCCGGACCTAAGACCGCTTCGCCAATATCTTTGATTTTTATATCAGTGCCACCTATATTTTTTATGATGATGTTGTTAAATTCTTCTTCTGTATTCAATCTGCCAAAAGTGCGCACAGACAGCTCGGTAGCATTGCCTGCAATTTTACCCGATGGTAATTCAATGTTTTCGCGAAGCATGGCCCGCTGCACATCATTGGGTGTGAGTGAGTACGCAGCTAATTTTTCCGGATTGAACCAGATGCGCATGGCATACCGCTTTTCACCCCAAATTTGAATAGCACTTACTCCCGGAATGGTTTGCACTCTTTCTACCAACACATTGTTGGCCCATTCAGATATCTCTAATTGGTTGCGGGTGTTGCTTTGCACCGTCATAGAAATAATTGGATCTGAAGAGGCATCTGCTTTGGATACAACGGGTGGAGCTTCCAGGTCATTTGGTAAAGAGCGGGTGGCCTGCGATACTTTATCCCGCACATCATTTGCTGCTGCTTCCAGGTCTACACCCAATTCAAATTCTACATTTATATTACTGGAACCTGCGTTGCTGGAAGAGGTAATATTTTTAATGCCGGCTATTCCATTGATGGCTTTTTCTAATGGCTCTGTAATTTGAGTTTCTATTATATCAGGATTGGCTCCGCCATAGGAAGTACGCACATTAATATTGGGCGGATCAATAGCCGGGTAATCACGAACGCCTAAAAATTTAAATCCAATAAAACCAAAAACAATAATGATTAAATTGATCACTACGGCTAATACCGGTCTTCGTAAACTTAGTTCGGAAATATTCATTTATCCCGGCTTTAATTAATTCACAATTTTGTTGATGGTAACGGAAGCATCGGGCTTCAATGCTAAAAGGCCGGTAACTAAAACCGTATCACCTGGTTTCAGACCATTGGTTATTTGTACGGTGGCGGAATCGCGGATCCCAGTTTCTACTGACACAAACTTTGCTTTTCCATTTTCAAATACATAAACCTTCTTACCTCTTGCCTGTGGAATAATAGCTTGCGACGGAACAACAATTGCCTCCTTGTTTGGTTGAAATTGTAGAATAACCTTTGCAAAGTTTCCAGGGCGCAATCCAGTTTGATCTCCTTGCACAGTGGCGCGGACTAATAGGCTTCGTGTGTTTTGCGAAACTCCCGGATCTGTTGCCGCAATGCGGGCGGTATAAGCCCTGTCGCTGCCATCGGTAGTAAAATTTACATATTGTCCTATAGAGAGTTTGCTGGAATATTTTTCTGGAATAGTAAAATCGATTTTTAGCCCAGACATCTGGCTGATGGTTGTTAAGATGGATTGTGGAGAAACATAAGCTCCAGGACTGATAACTCGTAAACCCAACTTCCCGCTAAAAGGTGCTCTTATTTGGGTTTTGGCAATGCTGGTATTGATTATAGACAGATCAGCCTTGATATTATTTACCTGCAACAAACTCATTTCATAATCCTGCCGGCTAATGCCTTGAATGTTTAATAATTGAGAGGACCGGTTTTCATTTTGCTGCGCAATTTTTAATTGCACTGCTAATTTGTTTCGTTGGGCCTGAAGATCCGCATCATTAATTTTGGCCAGCATGGCTCCCTTACCTACAAAAGCTCCTTCTTTAAAATAAATATTTTTAAGTAAGCCAGATACTTCCGGATGAATTTCGGTTGTTTCATTGGCCACGATGGTACCGGATATTTCTATATTGTCAAACAGCGTTTTTGTGTGCACCACGTATCCATCCACTCTTGGTATTGGCTTTGGTTTATTGGCATTTTTTTGAGCCGCCTGTGCTTCTGCTTTTCTTTTACTGTTGCAACTAATAGCCACCGTTGCCATTAAAAAAATAGGAAGAAAGCGTTTTAAATATGGTGTAAAATTCACTTGGTTCATTTGGTATTAAAGGCTGCAAAAATAGATAGTATCTGCAAGCTACGTTTCAACAATGAGGTACTATGTTTTCTTTAACATATTTTAACCATGAGCGGTTTATAACTATGATGAAATTAACCAAAGACAGAAAGTACCTGCTTTACTTTATTGGCTTTAAAAATAAGATCTTCCTTCTTAGCTCCCAGAATAGTTACATGCCCCATCTTACGGCCTGGTTTCGTTTCTTTTTTTCCATAGATGTGTACAAAGGCATTGTCTAGAGATAGAACTTCTTCCAAACCATTATAAAGAGCCGGTCCATTATTATTTTTGCTCCCGGTAATGTTGACCATTACAGATGGCAAGATTGCTTTTGGATTGCCAAGGGGATAACCTAAAATGATTCTCCAAAGCATATCAAACTGTGAACTGTAATGACCTTCTATTGTATGGTGGCCACTGTTGTGCACCCGTGGCGCTGTTTCATTTACCCACACTTTGTCTTTATCATCTATTATTAATTCAACCGCAAAAATACCCGGTGACGCAAAATGGCGCACCAATTCCAAAGCAATGGCTTCTGCTTTCCACGTTACTTCTTCCGGCAATTGCGCCGGGCAAAGTTGGTAGTCCAATTGATTTAGCGCTTCATTCACCACCATTTCCACCAAAGGATACAATGCTGTTTTTCCTTCTTTATTTACAGCAATGATCTGTGACACTTCTTTTTTAATAATTATCTTTTTTTCCAAAACGCTAGCAGCATCAAATCCATTGACCACCTCAGCGCTGTTTTCTATTACCACTACGCCGCGGCCGTCATAGCCGCCTTCCGCCAATTTTTGTACTGCCGGCAATAGGGAAAGATGGTCCTGAATTTCTTCCAAATTTTGGATCACCACAAAAGGAGCAGTAGGAGTTTGGTGATTTTTATAAAATTCTTTCTGGTATATTTTATTTTTAATTATGCGCAAAACGGATGGTTTAGGAAAGACGTTTATTCCTTCGCGTTCCAATTTTTCCAACGCTTCGATGTTTACGTTTTCTATTTCAATGGTAATTGAATGCAACTCTTTTCCAAACTGATAAACTGATTCAAAATCGAGAATGTCACCCTGGGTAAAATGTTGGCACAAATGCGCGGCAGGGCAATCGGGGTCTTTCTCAAGCACATACGTTTCTACAGGATAATTGGCTGCTGCTTGCAATAACATTCTACCCAATTGGCCGCCACCTAAAATGCCTACTTTTTGCATGGGGCAAATGTAATAATGTATCCTTAGTATGTACCGAGAGCAAAAATTAAAGTTGATAGTAGGTTGAAATAAGGCTTGATGGATTGACCACTGCGGCCATTATTATATCTATATAATAGTTGTGCAGCAATAGTTTCAGGTTTGTTTTGTTTGTACTACCACCGATAGTGCCTTAAAGATTAAGATTTAAGTTTCCTTTTTGAAGTAATAAAATGCAATAAAAATTTGCTGATTGAAGATTTTTAAGCAGTAAGGTCTTGTGCCTAAATCTTATTGGTTACCTTTATTTGACAGGTGGGTCAACTAAAAAAGTCACCTCATTGTACTAATCAAAATTTAAATTCGTTCCTATTTATTATGGAAACAGCTACTATTTCTCCAAGCGAAGCAATAAAAGATTTTCTTCCGTTGCAGGGTACAGACTATGTTGAATTTTATGTAGGTAATGCAAAGCAAGCGGCACATTATTATATGAGTGCATTTGGTTTTCAGGCCATTGCCTATGCCGGCCCCGAAACAGGAATGAAAGATCGGGCCAGCTATGTAGTGCGGCAAAACAAACTCACTTTTGTGCTCACCACTCCTATAAGAGGAGGCAACGAAATAGCAGACCATATATACAAACATGGAGATGGAGTAAAGCACCTTGCACTGATGGTGGATGATGCAACGGATGCGTGGAAGCAAACCACCAAAAGAGGAGCTACTTCTTATAAAGAACCAACTTCATTGAAAGATGATAGTGGAGAGGTAGTAATCAGCGGGATAACCATTTATGGAGAAACAGCGCATCTTTTTATTGAAAGAAAAAATTATACAGGTCCATTTATGCCTGGTTATCGCAAGTGGCAAAACGAAAAGTATCAACCCCTTTCCACCGGGTTGTTATACGTAGATCATTGTGTTGGCAATGTTGGTTGGAATCGTATGAATAAGTGGGTAAAATTTTATGAAGAGGTAATGGGTTTCAAAAACATTTTATCATTTGATGATGAGGACATTTCTACAGAATACTCTGCTTTGATGAGTAAGGTAATGAGCAATGGAAATGGCTTTGTAAAATTCCCGATCAACGAACCTGCCGAAGGAAAGAAAAAATCTCAGGTGGAGGAATACCTTGAATTTTATGATGGAGAAGGCGTACAACATGTAGCCTTAGCCACTGCAGATATTGTAAAAACAGTAACTGATCTTATGAGTCGTGGAGTTGAATTTTTAAAAGTTCCAAACAGCTATTATGACGACCTGGAAAGCAGGGTAGGAAAGATTGACGAGGACATGGAACCATTAAAGAATTTAGGCATATTAGTAGACCGTGATAATGAAGGTTATTTGCTGCAATTGTTTAGCAAACCGGTACAAGATCGACCCACTCTTTTCTTTGAAGTGATACAGCGCAAGGGAGCTAAAAGTTTTGGAAAAGGAAATTTTAAGGCCTTATTTGAAGCCATTGAGCGGGAGCAGGCGTCACGGGGAAACTTGTAAGGGGCTATTTTCCGATTTCTTTAGCATTTGATTTACGATATTGCCCTCTTCCGGAAAAATTATTGTTACCACCATGAAGATTTTGATAGTCATTGTTTCCTTTTTAATTTCAGGCTTTTCAGTAAGGGCTCAAAATGATGTTTCCTTTATAGATTTTCAACGCACTTTTCCGCGGCCAGATGATGCCCTGAAAAGAAAGCAGGATACCTTGCAACAGCAATTCAAACAAAAAGGGCTGGAATGGCCCGCTACAAATATTTACATACGATCCTTCAAATACGACAGCCAGCTAGAAGTGTGGGTGCGCAATAACCGGAAGGAACCATTTAAGCTTTTTAAAACCTATAAAGTTTGTGCCCTTGCGGGCAGCCTAGGGCCAAAAAGAATGGAAGGCGATTACCAGGTTCCGGAAGGCTTTTATTGCATCAATGAATTTAATCCCCGCAGCAATTACCACTTATCATTAGGCATCAATTATCCCAATGCATCTGACCGGATATTGAGTGATTCTGCAAGGCCGGGAGGTGATATTTACATCCATGGAAGCTGCGTTACCGTGGGATGCATTCCTATCCAAAATGAGCAAATTGAAGAAGTGTATATTTTGGCCGCATTAGCAAAAAATGCAGGTCAGGATTATATTCCGGTGCATATATTTCCTATTCGGTATAACAATAAAAAAAGCACTGATTATTTAAAAGGATTGGAAAAAACAGATGGTGCATTAAAAGTATTTTCAGAAAGATTGGAAGGAGTGTACGACCATTTTGAAATCACGCATCAGTTGCCGGTAATAATGGTGAATAACCAGGGCGATTATGTTTTTTCAGGTCTTTCTAAAAAAGTAAATATTGCTGCAGAACCAAAGCCTAAAAGAGTTCCGGTGGTACATCGTTATCGAAATATTACTAACGTAGCTGAGGTAGTAAATGTGTGGCCGCAGTTCCCGGGAGGAGGAGAGAATTTTTTAAAGTATTTAGATAAAATGGGAAAGGCTTTGCTTAGCTCGTTGCCCGATGGAATGAAGAAGGCTTATGTGCAGGTAGAGTTCATCATTGATGCAGACGGCACGCCTACTAATTTTAAAATGATTAAAGGAGTCAATGATGATTTTGATGATGAATTAATCACTGTGCTGGAGCAAATGCCTTCCTGGCAACCAGCCATTTTGCAAGACAAACCTGTAGCAAAAAGAATTAAACAAGGTTTTGCTATTGAACCAAATTAAGAGGTTACCAACTTATTTTACGTTCATCAACAATTGGATAGTTTCTGGTGTTTGCTGTCGCAAGATCACTTCTTTATTGGCGCATAATTCCTCAATTATATCAAGGGTATAATGCCTGATGGTGAGCAGCAGCAAGCTTTTAGTAACCTGCACATCAAAGTGCTGCGCAGCAGCAAGAGCAAAGTCTCCTACTTTATCAGGATGATCATCCACCACACACAACATACTGATGGCGGCATTTTGTGTAAGGTTTGGCCGAAATTTTAGTTGTTCGAAAATACCGTAGATCTCTGCCGTTAAACCTTCACCACAAAAGAAAAATCTTTAGAACCAAGTTGCAACAACACCTGGTCTTTTTTGTAAACAATGATTGGCGGTAGATTGCTTACACCCTTATTGTGAATTTCTGTTCCTTCTTTTTCGGGGTGTAAAAAGGAGCGCACATAAAGTGGAATTCCTTTATTCTGCAGTGGTTTTATAGTTTTGGGATGTATTACCTGCGCCCCATAATACGCCATCTCCACTACCTCTTTATAATTCAAATTTTTTATCAGTTGCGCCTTGCTGTATTCTTTTGGATCGGCATTCATCACGCCTTCCACATCTTTCCAAATTGTTTGGCTCTCCGCCTGCAAGATATTGGCAAAAAGGGCAGCAGAATAATCACTTCCTTCACGGCCCAAAGTGGTACTTTGATTTTCATCTGTAGCTCCTATAAAACCTTGTGTAAGTACAAAATCAAAAGTTTGAAAAAGGGGAGTGATGTAACCGGCTACTTTTTCGGATGTTACGGCCCAGTCTACAGTTGCATCGCGAAAATTAGCATCTGTCCGCAGAATATCCCGAACGTCAATCCAACGATTTTTTATTCCTTCATTTAATAAATAGTGACTCACAATGGCCGTTGATAATAGCTCCCCTACGCAAACTATTTGGTCGTAATAATAATCATATTGGCGAACAGGTTTGTCGTGCAGTAACCATTCTATTTCTGTAAAGAAATCAGCTAAGGGTTGTTCGTTTTTTAAGGAAGATTTGTATTCTTCAGATATTAGTTGATTGTAAATAGATACATGCTCCTCCTTGATGTCTTCAAATAAAAGCAACGCCTCGTCCTTATTTCCAGCATAAAAAGCAGTTACCACTTTTTCTAATGCATTGGTGGTTTTGCCCATGGCAGATATAACAATCAATATTTTTTGCCCTGCATACTTTTTTAAGATGGCAGCTACATTTTTTACATCAGCAGCTGTTTTCACAGAGGCTCCTCCAAATTTGAATACTTTCATCACTGTCAATTTTCTTTTCGCTGCAAAAAAACTTCATTATTTTTTTAAATAAAGTAAAAGATTTGGAAAGCTTATAATGATAGTAAACGAGGTGGAATAAAGTAAAGTATGGATTACTTACAGCTGTTGACCACAATATTTTTACGCTTACATTTGTTGCTAGTAAAAATTTGCTTGCATGAGCCCAATAAATAGAACAGTTTCCACTCTTGACGAATTTACTATTCAATCCCTGCGCACCATTCCCACGGCCACCGGGGAGTTAAGTTCTCTTTTGCGGGATATGGGCCTGGCTGCTAAGCGGGTAAATGTGGAAGTCAATAAAGCAGGACTGGTTGATATTTTGGGTGATTATGGTACCGTGAATGTGCAGGGGGAAGAAGTTAAAAAACTGGATATTTATGCCAACAATCAGTTTGTTGGTGTTTTAAAAAGAGGCATTAGTTGCGCCGGTATAGCGTCGGAAGAGTTAGATGATTTTGTGGCCTTTGATGATGAAGTAAGCAACAATTCTAAATACGTTTGCCTGTTTGATCCATTAGATGGTAGCGGTAATATTGACGTTAATGTTTCCATCGGTACTATTTTCAGTATTTACAGGCGTAAATCACCAAAGGGTACACCGGTAGTTAAGGAAGATTTTCTTCAAAAAGGAAGAGCACAAGTAGCAGCTGGCTACATGGTATACGGTTCTTCTACTATGATGGTATATGCTACCAAGCGCAGCGTAAATGGCTTCACGCTTGATCCTTCAATCGGTGAATTTTGTTTGAGCCATCCCGATATGAAATGCCCGGAGGATGGAAAGATTTATTCTGTGAATCACGGCAACTTTTTTCAATACAATGAAGGAGTGCGGAAGTATATAAATATTTGTCAGAATAAAAATAAAAATAATGGTGGACCCTACACCCAACGATACATTGGTAGTATGGTGTCCGATGTGCATCGGAACCTGATAAAAGGTGGCCTTTTCATGTACCCCGGCACCACGGATAAGCCTAATGGAAAGCTTCGGCTTTTGTACGAATGCAATCCATTCGCATTCATCGTGGAAGTGGCCGGAGGCCGTGCTACCAATGGCTCTATACCAATACTTGATGTAGAACCTACGGAATTGCATCAGCGCACGCCGTTCTTTATTGGTAGCAACAAAATGATGGATGAATTAGAAAGTTGCCTGCCGGAAGTATCCAAAAAAACCAGTGCATGAGTAAGGTGATTATTTCTGTAACAGACCTTGTAAAAAACTATGGCACTTTTGAAGCAGTGAAGGGAATTTCTTTTGAAGTAAAAGAGGGAGAAATCTTTGGATTGCTGGGACCAAATGGTGCGGGAAAATCTACCACCCTCGAGATCATTGAAACACTGCGCCACAAAACAAGTGGAAAGGTTTTAGTGAATGGTTTGGACCTTGACGAACATCCCAACGAGATTAAAAAAATTATTGGTGTTCAATTGCAGTCCAGTGGTTATTATCCGGGATTAAACCTGACGGAACTTATAGAATTATTTAGTGGTTTGTACAACCGAAAAGTAGATCCTCTTGATTTATTAGGAACAGTAAATTTAAAAGACAAAGCGAAGTCAAAATTCAAACAATTAAGCGGTGGACAAAAGCAACGTTTTTCTGTGGCTACCACTTTAATTAATGAACCTAAGATTGTTTTTTTAGATGAACCCACTACGGGCCTCGATCCGCAGGCAAGAAGAAACCTTTGGGATCTTATAAAGAAAATACGAGCCAACGGCAGTACCATTATTATTACAACACACTACATGGACGAAGCAGAAATACTTTGCGACCGTGTAGCCATAATAGATGCCGGAAAAATAGTAGCCCTTGCCACACCTGATAAATTAATTGATGATCTGGTAGCCACCGGGTTTGAACGGCCAAAAGAAGTAAAACAAGCCAATCTGGAAGATGTATTCATTTCCATGACGGGCCATTCATTACGCGAAGAATAATTAAAATTTATACCATGAGTCTGTTTGATAAACTACAAGGAAATAAAAATGAAAAGATTGAAAATGAAAAAAAGGAAGGACTTGCTTTCCTCGCAAAGAATAAGGATAGGGATGGAGTAATGTCCCTGCCGGAAGGTTTGCAATATGAAGTAATAAAAGAAGGTGATGGCCCCAAACCTGCACCTGGAGCCAATATTAAAGCACACTATAAAGGTGGTTTGTTGAATGGTTCTGAATTTGACAATTCATTTAAAAGAGGAAAACCTTTTACGGCCCGGACTACCGCCTTAATTAAAGGATGGCAAATTGTATTGCCTATGATGCCTGTTGGCAGCACCTGGAGATTATGGATTCCTTCAGATTTTGGCTATGGCGATAATGGGGCACCGCAGGCCGGCATACCCGGTGGTGCTTTGCTGGTTTTTGATATTGAATTGATTGAAATTATTGACTAATAAAATGCAGGAAGACCTACGATATCCTATTGGTGAATATGTACCAAAGCCATATTCAGAGGAAACAAAGGAAGAGTGGCTGGCCGATATTCAATTTCTTCCGCAAGCTGTAGAAAGTGCTATCCATAACTTAGATGAATATCAATTGCAGACACCTTACCGCGATGGAGGTTGGACTATTCATCAAGTGGTGCACCATATAGCCGATAGCCACATGAATGCCTATATTAGATTCAAAGTAGGGTACACAGAATTGAATCCTACTATCAAAACATACAACGAAAAAGAGTGGGCAGAAATGGCTGATGTAAAAAATTTGCCGGTAAATATTTCTATAACACTTCTTTATTCCCTTCACTTAAGGTGGTACCAATTCTTGAAAAGTTTTACAGATGAAGACTGGACAAAAACCGTCGTTCATCCGGAACAAAAAAGGAATATGACGCTTTGGTTTTTACTCGGTCTTTACTCCTGGCACGGGCGGCATCATGTGGCGCATATAAACTCGCTTCGCGACATAAAAGGCTGGAATCAATAAAATAAATATTGTGGAAGATAAGATGGATTGGAAAGTGTTGGAATCTACCTACCTGCATCAGGAACCTTGGTTAACCATAAGGAAAGATACATGTGAAATGCCCAATGGAGTTATAGTTCCGGCATTTTATATAAATGAATATCCTGAATGGGTTAATATATTTGGCCTGACAAAAAAGGGCAAAGTAATCCTGGTGAAGCAATACCGGCACGGGGTGAAAAGAGTAGGAATAGAGCTTCCGGGTGGAGTGGCTGAGAAAGGAGAAACTATGGAAGAAGCTGTAAAACGCGAGGCATTGGAAGAAACAGGTTATGCTTTTAAACAAGTACAATATCTAGGAAAAGTATCTGCCAATCCATCCACTACAAACAACTTTACTCATATGTTTTTAGGAACAGGTGGAGAAAAGATAGCAGAACAAAACCTTGATGAAACGGAGGATGTAACCGTTCAATTATATTCCATTGAAGAAGTAAAAAACCTGCTGGTTCAAAATGAAATTGTGCAAAGTCTTCATGTAAGCAGTATTTTTTATGCTTTACTAAAACTGGGAGAAATAAAGCTTTAAACAAAGTCTTTTTTTGTAACCTCGGCTACTAAAAAGATACTGCCACACACTAGAATAAGATCCTCTTTTTTTGCAATTTTTTTTGCAGCTACAATCGCATCATTTACATTTTCAAATATATCTCCAATTAATGATAGTGCTGCGGCCAAAGCTTGGAGATTTTGTGCTGCTAATGCCCTTGGAATATGCGCTTGAGTAAAATAGAAAGAAGCGTCTTTGGGTAATAACTCCAAAAGATTAGTAACGTCTTTGTCCTTTACAGTTCCAAATATTAAATGCAACTGATTATAATGGAGTGTTGCCAG
>JBDSBL010000132.1:0-5672 GCA_039921625.1 Chitinophagaceae bacterium | reverse complement strand
TGGGGGTCATTAATTACTTTGCCTTGGCTAGTGGTTTTCTTACCGGCAAATACCGCAGTGCAGGGGATGCAGGCAAAAGTATTCGAGGCAGCACCATTATAGAAAAATATATGAATGATCGTGGCTTGCGGATTCTCGCAGCAATAGATGAAGTGGCAAAAAATTCAAACACCAATCCATCCACTATATCTATTGCCTGGCTTTTGGCGCAGCCTTCTATCACAGCACCTATAGCTTCTGCCACCACCGTATCCCAATTAAATGAGTTGATAAATGCAGTAAGCATAACATTGGATAGTGAGGCCATAAGTATCTTGAATACTGCCAGTGCTTATTAAAAAGTAGCTTAAAAATTTACCTATCAATTTCATTAATGATCCAACTGAAGCGGTGCACGGTTAGGGACATTCCGGAGATAAGAAATGTAGCCTTGCAATCTTATGAGGAACATTATCTCTACTTGTGGACAGCACCACGTTTTGCCGATTGGTACATGGATCGGAGTTTTAGCGAAGCCAATTTAACAGCGCAATTTCAAGAACCAAATGCCCATTTTTATTTGGTATACTGGAATGAAAAGATGGTGGGTTTTATTAAATTAAATTGGTACAAAGCCCTGCCGGGTGATGCCGCTGCGCACAGTTTGGAATTAGAACGCATCTACCTAATAAATGAAGTTTCAGGAAAAGGTGTAGGCACTGAAGTATTAAATGAAATAATAAATAGTTGCCTCCTGCAGGGAGTTCACATCATCTGGTTGAAATCAATGGACAGCAGCGATTCTGTTTTCTTCTATCAAAAGCGGGGCTTTGAAATAACAGCGAAAGAAACCTTGCCTTTCGAAGGATTTAAAGATGAATACCGTACGCTACTTACCATGCGAAGACTATTAAAAAAAGAAGAATAAACTAGCTTCCCATTACCTTTTGCCATAGCTCCGGAATGCGTTTTATCCACACTAATTCTCTTCTTTTTATACCTGCTTCCTGCGTTGGCGAACCCCAATATTTTTTATCTCCTTCCAGGTCACCGGGTATACCACTTTGTGCATACACTTCTGCTCCTTTACCAATCGTTAGCGTTTTATTTACTCCTACCTGCCCCCATAATATAACATCATCCTCTAAGGTACAGGCACCTGCAATTGCCACCTGTGCAGCCAATAAGCAGTTCTTTCCTATTACCGTATCGTGGCCTATGTGCACCATATTATCCAACTTGGTACCAGCGCCTAAAATAGTATCACCACTTACCCCACGGTCAATAGTGCAGCCCGCTCCTATCTCCACATCATTTTCAATAACAACAGTGCCTCCACTAAGCATTTTTTTATAGTGCACCGCACGGTCGGTTTTCTTATTGTAATAAAAAGCATCTGACCCAATAGTGGTGTTGCTTTGTATCAACACATTGTCTCCTATAGTGCAATTGTCCATCACCACCACATTGGGATAAAGCACGCAGTTGCTACCAATAGTGACGCCATTGCCTACATACGCTCCGGGCATGATGATCGTATTTTCTCCAATGATTGCAGTATCACTAATTGATTGTAAGGAAGGTACAAATGGCCGGTAATGAGCTACTATTTTTTGATATGCTTCAAAGGGTGCTGCTACCAACAATAAGGCCTTGTGTGGCGGACATTCAGTGCGCTGGTTGATGATGATAAAAGTAGCCGCAGAGTCAATGCATTTTTTATAATATTTAGGATGATCTACAAATACAAGATCCCCTTTTTCTACCTTATGAATTTCATTAATTCCAACGGCTACCCCTTCTTTGTCTCCAATAATTTCGGCCCCGATCAGTTGTGCAATTACTTGTATCGAAACCGGTTTTTCAAAACGCATAAAAATGTTTTGCCAAAGGTAATTGATGAAGAAAGAGAAGGGAGATGTAAAATGAGATATTGAATTTAATGGATCATGCAGTTTGTATTATTTCATTTACAATTCAACTTTTTCATTTTATATTTTACAACAAATAAAAAAATGTGAATAAAAAGTGCAACAATTTTTTTTACTTAGAAGAAAATCTTTTTAATATTGTGTAAGGAAATTTTGATTTCCAGTACTTACTAACCCATACACATATTAGCCCTGCAAAATTGCAGGGCTTTTTATTTCGTTCAAATGCAGCACCTTCAACTGTTTTAGCAACTATTTCAAATATCTTTACTGATACTTAAACAATTTTTTCATGTTAAAATCAATGACTGGATTTGGTAGAGCGGAGAGAGCTGTAGGAGATAAAACTTTTTTAGTGGATATAAAATCGCTCAATGGAAAACAATTTGATCTGCAATTAAAAATGCCTGCCTTTTTAAAACCATTTGAATTTGACATAAGAAAAATTTTATCAGAAAAGTTGGGTCGCGGCACAGTAGATTGTTCCATCAATTTAAAAGAAACCGGCAACGCAAAACCCATTACCATTAATACAGATCTGGCAAAAGCATACTACAAACCACTGGCCCAATTATCTGAAGAACTAGGGTTAAGCACTACAGATATTTTAAGCACACTTATTAAACTGCCGGAAGTAATAACACCCACAAGCGAAACCCTTACAGATGAGGAATGGCGGCAGTTTAGCGCTATTATACAATCTGCAATAGACAACCTGAACAACCACCGCGTAGAGGAAGGAAAATCATTACAGACAGATTTGGAATTACGCATTTCCAACATATTGGAACAGCAAAAAAAAGTAATAGAGCTTGAGCCAACGCGGCAGGTAAAAATCAGGGAAAGCATTACCAAATTGCTGGAAGAAAATGTAGGCAAGGAGGCTTATGACGGCAACCGCCTGGAGCAGGAACTCATCTACTACATCGAAAAAATTGACATTACCGAAGAGCAGGTGCGGTTGAGAAATCATTGCGACTATTTTAGATCTATGCTGGAAGAACCTGAAGAATCAAAAGGAAAAAAACTTTCATTTATTCTGCAGGAGATTGGTAGGGAAATAAATACCACCGGCGCAAAAGCATATGATGCTACCATTCAAAAATGCGTGGTGCAAATGAAAGATGAATTGGAGAAAGCCAAAGAGCAGGTGTTGAATGTTTTATAGTTCGTTGTACTTATTTTCAAAATAAAAGGTTGCCTTATTTGGCAAGTATCTTATGAATACTTTCGCAAAAAAATTATACTTGAAAAAACCATTTTCATTACCTCAAACCCATCTTTTACCGCTCACCTTAGTTGCTGTTTGTTTATGGCTTTTTTCTTCCTGCACACAAATCAATCTTTTTGAAAAGGTAGTAGCCATACCAAAAAGCGAATGGCAAAGTTCTTTTAAACCTTCCTTTACTTTTTCTATATCTGATACTACTGCCGGCTACCAATTGTTCCTTATACTGCGGCATACAGACCGCTACAATTACAACAACCTTTGGATAAATGTGTATCGCAAAAAACCAGGTGGACAGGTTTCTAAAGTGGTGTATGAATTGCCACTTGCTGGCAAAGATGGATGGATGGCTACCGGTATGGATGATCTTTACGAACACCGGATTCCGTTGGCTCCTTTGGCCAATGATTCTTTTTATTTTGATCAGAAGGGAGCTTACATATTTACAATTGAACACATCATGCGGGAAGATCCCCTGCAACAGGTAATGAACGTTGGATTGCGTATTGAAAAAAAATAACGCATCATGCAGAACAACCGGATACGATTGGTACGAGCAACCCTTGTTTTTTGGGTGTTGCTTTTGTACATTATTGCTGCTTTGGTGTGGTGGGCTTTCTCCCTGCAGTATCAAAACGAAGAAATGTTTCGGTTTAAAAAAGAACACCTGACGAGAACTACTTCTGACACCACTATTTATACACGAAATCTAAAAGAGATCACCAATGAAAAGCACCGGAATACAGTAAAATATATAAGCGAAGGTTCTATTTTTCTATTGCTAATTATAATTGGAGCTGTATTTATTTACCGGTCTGTACGGAGGCAATTTCAACTGCAACAGCAGCAGCAAAATTTTGTAATGGCGGTAACACACGAATTGAAAACGCCCATCTCTGTAGCCAGGCTCAACCTCGAAACCCTGCAACGGTACCAACTTGATCCGGAAAAACAACAAAAGCTGGTGCGTACTTCTTTGCAGGAAACGCTTCGCCTTGATTCGCTAATCAACAACATCCTCATCTCTTCTCAGCTTGATGTAAATGCCTATCCATCCTCTAAAGAAAGACTTGACTTGTCAGAATTAGTAATGGAAGAAAGCTTGGCTTTTCGCAACCGGTATCCCCAGCGAGATGTAGAACTTGCCATAGAAGAAAATATTGAATGGCTGGGAGATGCTTTGCTCCTTAAACTATTAGTAAGCAATCTCCTTGAAAATGCTAATAAATATTCGGTACAAAAAGCACGCATTGAATGCGTGTTAAAAAAACAGGGAAGCAGCATTTGTTTGAAAATAAAAGATGAAGGCACCGGCATCCCGGATGAGGAAAAGAAAAAAGTATTTCGCAAATTTTACCGGACCGGCAATGAGCAAACCCGACGAACAAAAGGCACTGGTCTTGGCTTGTATATCTGCAAAAAGATCGTACAACATTATGGAGCTACCATCACGGTCACTAATAATGACCCAATAGGCAGTATTTTTACAGTTCAATTTCCCGCATAAATTTTTACGCAAATGAACCTCCCACCAAAGCCCTCAATTTTATTGGTAGAAGATGAAGAGAACCTGCACGAAACGCTTAAAATGAATTTAGAATTGGAAGGGTATGGTGTGACGTCGGCCTTTGATGGTGCGGCCGCCATGAAGGCTGTAGAAAATGAATATTTTGACTTGATAATTATGGATGTGATGCTTCCGGAAATAGACGGAATTTCCGTAACACAAAACATTCGGCTTTCCAATACGGAAGTGCCCATATTGATATTAAGTGCAAAGAACAGCAGCGCTGATAAAGTATTGGGATTAAAAAAAGGCGCTGATGATTACCTTACAAAACCATTCAATTTAGAAGAATTATTACTAAGAGTGCAAAAGCTTATCCGGAAAAATAAAATGATACAGGATAAATCAACACTCGGAGATACGTACACCTTTGGAGGGCACACAGTAAACTTTAAAGCACAGGAAGCAGTGAATGCGCAAGGCGAAAAAATAGAATTGAGTAAAAAGGAAGCGATGTTGCTGAAGCTGTTGATAGAAAATAAAAATGAAGTAGTGCCCCGCGAAAAAATTCTTCAATCTGTATGGGGTTATAATGTGTATCCTACCACCCGCACCATTGATAATTTTATATTGAATTTTCGAAAGTATTTTGAAGAGGACAGCCGCAATCCTAAATACTTTTTTTCCGTTCGTGGCGTCGGCTATAAGTATACTGAGTGATCAAATTGTTGCTATAACAATTACTGCCGCTGCTCTTTGTTTTAATTGATCAAATGGTATAGCAGCTGCTGCATTAAAATACAATACTGCTTCGCACTGCTCCAGTAGGAATGCAACTTCTTCCACTATATTTCGAGGTACTTTTTTTTCTTCCAATTGTTGCAGCAACTTATGGGCACCACCTGTTTCCCTTATGTGATAAGTATCCACTATTGCTTCGGTAAGCAGCTGTTGCAGTTGTATATAATTCACTTTACTATCTCCATTTATCGCTTGTATCTTTTGTTTATAATTCCTTAGGTGAGGA
>JBDSBL010000131.1:0-3238 GCA_039921625.1 Chitinophagaceae bacterium | reverse complement strand
AAGGGTTAGATTGCGAGGTAAGTACGTATTATAACAAAGCTTATTTGCGGCATCTTTTCAAAGCAGGTGAGCTATTAGCACTAACTATTGCATCCATACAAAACCTGGCCTTTTATTTATGGCTGGTCAAAGAAGCACGAAAACATATCGTAGTTGGAGATTTTTTAAGTTGGAAAGAGGAAATGGTACCTGTTTTAAAAACGAGGTTGTAGATTAAATTTTGCTATGTTTTTATTCTAAAGAGATTGAAAGATTTACTGGAAAAAAGGTTACTACTAAAATGAAGAAGGTTTAAAACAACCCTAATTTCTCCTTTTTACTTTTTAAAATCAATAACACATAATATCCTTACTTCGCAGCTGTGATCACTAAGATTGACTGGTACATATTAAAAAAATTCTTCGTCACTTTTATTTTTTGCATGTTGCTTTTTACGGTTATTGCCGTAGCGGTAGACACGAGTGAAAAAACAGATGACTTTGTAAAAACCGGATTAAGTTCCGGACAAATTATCACGGAATATTATTTTGGATTTGTTCCGTGGATATGGGGTTTGTTATATCCCTTATTTGTATTTATCGCTGTTATTTTTTTCACCAGCCGCATGGCTCTTCAGACCGAAGTCATTGCTATTCTTGCCAGTGGTACCACTTACAACCGCTGGCTTCGGCCGTATCTTATGGGAGGAATTGTATTTGCCATTGCCTTATGGTTTGCGGCCCGGTACAGCATCCCAAAAGCAAATGAAATAAGGGCTAATTTCCAATCGAGGTACATAGACCGCAACGGTCCGCAAAACGGTGCTACCAATGCAACTTATTATTTAAAAACGGATACCAACAGTTATGTTGGAGTAAAATATTATGACACCGCCACCAAAACGTCCGGCGCTTTTTTTCTTGATCGGATAAAGGGTGGAAAAGTGGTCTATAATCTTCGTGCAGAAAGTATGCGGTGGGATACTGCTAAAAACAAATGGCTGCTCACTAATATAGTGGAGCGCTACATTGACAGTATGCAGGAGAGACTGGTACAAACACCGCAGCGGTACATCAACCTTACCTTAAAACCTACTGACCTGCGCCGGGATGAATATTTAAAAGACAAACTAAGTACTCCTGAATTAATTGAATACATAAAGCTGGAAGAACAGCGGGGCACAGAAGGATTAAACACATTGAAAGTAGAGCAATACCGGCGCACGGCTACTCCGGCTACTGTGTTGTTACTCACCCTCATTGGAGCTATTGTAGCCGGCCGCAAAACCCGCGGTGGCAGCGGCTTGCATTTGGCAATCGGTATCGGCATTGCAGCCATCTTTATTATATCAGATCGCTTCTCTACTGTGTTTTCAGTGAAAGGTAGTTTGCCTCCACTGCTTGCAGCATGGATTCCAAATATTGTATTTAGTCTAGTTGCTTTTTACATGTACCGCAAGGCACCAAAATAATTCTATCTCCATCTTACAGCAATGTTTTGCTGCACCACCCTCATTGTTTAACTTTAGACTTTATAAAAAGATACTGTTCTCTAAACTTAAAACGATTGTAAAATGGGCATAATAAAAGAAAGGTTCAAAGAAAAAGCAGATGCAACTGCAGCAGATATAAAAGATCTTTTAAAAGAACATGGAAATAAGGTAATAGGGGAAGTGCAATTAGCACAAGTATATCAGGGCATGCGGGGCATCACCGGCCTTGTGTCAGAAACTTCTTTGCTGGATGCGCAGGATGGCATTCGGTTTCGCGGATATTCTATACCCGAGCTGCAGGAGAAATTGCCAAAAGCAGATGGCGGATCGGAACCCTTGCCGGAAGGTTTATTTTATTTAATGCTGGTAGGTGATCTGCCCAATGATGAAGAAGTGCAGCACCTTACAGCAGTATGGCAACGCCGCAGCCATGTGCCCAATCATGTATTTGCTACTATAGAAGCACTGCCCATCAGCACGCACCCAATGACGCAATTTGTAGTAGCCGTCATGGCCTTGCAAACCGAAAGTCAATTTGCCAAACGGTATGCAGCCGGCTTAAATAAAAAAGATTATTGGGATGCCGTATTTGATGATACGATGGACCTCATTGCCCGCCTCCCGCGGATAGCAGCTTACATATACCGTAGAAAATATAAAAACGGAAATCACATTCAACCAAATGGATTGCTTGACTGGGCTGGCAACTTTGCTCATATGTTGGGCTATGCCGATGAAGGTTTTCAGGAATTGATGCGCTTATATATGACGATACATGCAGACCATGAAGGTGGCAATGTATCTGCGCATACTACGCACCTTGTAGGGTCTGCATTAAGCGATCCCTACCTGAGTTATGCGGCGGGAATGAACGGTCTTGCCGGACCACTGCACGGCCTGGCTAATCAGGAAGTGATCAAGTGGATATTTGATATGCGGGAAGAATTGAAAACCGACCTGCCATCAAAAGAACAGATTGTAGAATACGTGCAAAAAACATTGAGCGAAGGAAAAGTAGTACCCGGATACGGACATGCCGTATTGCGAAAAACAGATCCACGGTTTACAGCCCAAATGGAATTTGGCAAAAAGCACATGCCGGATGATCCGCTGGTGCAAACTGTGTGGAATGTATATGAAGCAGTGCCTCCCGTGCTGCAATCATTAGGAAAAATAAAAAACCCATGGCCAAATGTGGATGCTCATAGCGGTGCATTGCTCGTGCATTATGGAATGGTGGAATATGAATTTTATACGGTGCTGTTTGCAGTTAGCCGTTCGTTGGGTGTATTAGCAGGTTTGTGCTGGGACAGGGCTTTGAACTTTCCTTTGGAAAGACCAAAATCAATATCAACCAGGCTGGTAAAAAAATGGCTGAATGGCGAAGATGAAGTGTGGGGTGATTAATAGTTTATAATATTTCGCTCACGCTTATTTGGATAAAGCGCGGTAAGAATAAAAGAAAATGTAGGTTACCAGCTGCAGCATCTTTGAGGAACTTTTGTTGTGTCACTCACTGGTACAATGGGTAATGCTAAGCAGCAATTAACTAGCAAATTAAAAAGAGCATTGAGGGGAACCTTGGTGCTTCTTTTTTTTGGAATTATTTAAACATGAATATTATAAAATGTATAATAGAATTACTAAAAGTCAAACGGAGCATCGCAAGAAAAGCTCAATAGATAATCAGTCGGTGGTAAACCAAAAAAAATTTAGAAAAAAAAATTATCAGACTTAATAAAAGGAACCTAATTAATTTAAAAAAAC
>JBDSBL010000130.1:0-21290 GCA_039921625.1 Chitinophagaceae bacterium | reverse complement strand
ACTACCATTGGGTGGATAATATAAAAGCCCGGAAACCGACGTTCCATCTTTACTGATAGAAGTAAATTTTTCCACCGAAGCCAGCGATAAGGAATCAATGAATTTATTTTGAATTTGTGTTAATCTCCTCTGAGTAGCACCTTCTATTGCATACAATTCTGCAGGCAGGGTGGGGTCACTCATTATGGTGAGTAGAGTTCCTGCCCTTCCCGGCTCTACCACAGAAAAGCTTTTATCACCTCCAATTACTTTTTTGCTGCTGCCGGTGGTTGGGTTAAAAGAAGTAATATATCGCTGCCGGTCATCAGCCACAAGAGCATAAATACTTTTTCCATCTGCGGACCATTTTGGTCCATTTACCGGTCGGTCGAGCGATAAGGACAAAGGTTTTGGGTCGCCGCCTGTACTGTTCACCACGCACAATACTCCCTGATCATACATGCTATAAACGGCATCAAAAGTAGACCTGATGTAAGCAATCCATTTTCCATCCGGACTCCATTGCGGGTTGCCATCACTTCCCTGCCAGGTAGTTAGTTGTTTTGGCTCGGCACCCACCCTGGCATCTATTACCCATATATCATTGTTTTGATTTTTATCGGGGTCCTCGGTACGGTTGCTTACGAAGGCAATCTTAGTTCCATCCGGGCTCCATTGCGGATCTGTCTCATTGTATATCCCTGTTGTAAGCGAATCCAATTTTTTGGAAACGACATCAAAAAGAAATAAGTGGGTTTTGCGGGTATCATATTGGTAACCGCTGATGTCTTGCTTAAAGCGGTATTTATTAATGATGTATGGTTTTGGAGTTTTGCCCTTTCCTGTATCTGCTGCATCTTTCATTACCAACACCATCTTTTTGCTATCAGGGCTCCAACTGTAACTATTCAGATCGCTTTTTACATCTGTTAATTTAATGGCTTCCCCTCCGCGGCGGTCCAATAAATAAATTTGTGAGGTTCCACCCGTTCTGGAGGCGGTGAAGGAAATATATTTTCCATCCGGGCTCCACCGCGGACTAGATTCACTTTCAGGGCTGTTTGTTAATTGCACATTTTCTTTTCCATCCCAACTTACCATCCACAAATCTGTATTGCGCCGATCACGTGCAGAATCAGTACTACTAACCGTATAGCACACCCACCTGCCATCGGGCGAGATGGTAGCATCTCCAATACTTTGCATGCGGTAAATGTCTCCGGGGATAAGGGGTCGCCTAGGCGCCTGTGCAATAGAAATGAGGAAGGGCAAAATGAGTAGAAAAGTAGCAGCAAGCTTTTTCATGAATGTATGTTTGGAGATTTAATTGGTAAGTAAGATAAATGTAAGAAAAGCTATAGGAACAAGGGTAAGGAATATTAAATTTTCATTATAACATCCTATTTTATTTATTAATGTAAGAATCCTTTTTTAGTTCTTTTCCCAAATCCATAAACTCTATTTTTGCCGCCCTGAATTTTATTAATAATACCGTAGCATGGATTTCAAAAGTGTTTCTTTAAAAAAAATTATACTGCATTATGTAGGTAATAAAAACAACGCAGAGCCGCTGCAGTTTTCCAAGAAAGAGCTACAGTTGCCCGAAGAAACCATCGCCATTTTGCAAGACAGTTTGTTAGCAAAATTCAAGACCAACCACGAATATCATTCCTTTCATCATCCATCCTCACTGCAGTACAATGAAGTATATAATTACTGCAAAGAAATATTTAGAGCGAATAAGGAATTTACAAATGCATCTCAATCAATTGCCGAACATTTATTCAAAGCTTCCACGCATCCTAAAGTAAAAGGTGGAGAGTTTTATGTTGCTTTTTTTGAGGGTCTTCCAGTGGAAGGCCGGATGCACCAGGCAATAGGTATTTTTAAAACAGAAAATAAATCATTCTTTATAGAAGTGCCACCTTACAAAGGAAATTTTAGCTTGCAATTAAAGGAAGGGGTAGAAATAAATAAAATTGATAAAGGTTGTCTTATTATTGACCGGAACGAGGAGAGTGGCTATGATGTAGTATTGCATGATGCTGTAAGCCGTGGCGAAGAAGCAACGTATTGGAAAGAAACATTTTTAGGTGTAAATCCGCAAAAGAATGACTACCATCATACCACCCATTTGCTCAACCTTACCCGGCAGTTTATAACGGGAGGTCTGGAAGAAGAAGCATCAAAAAAAGAACAGGTAGAACTGCTGAACCGGTCGTTGGATTATTTTAAAACCAAAGATTCTTTTGACATAGAAGAATTTCAAAAAGAGGTTTTTGAAGAAGAGGAAATCATACAATCGTTTCGCAAATTCGGCTCTCATTATGTTGCTACTAATGATTACGATATTGCAGCCGGATTTGATATTTCCGGCGATGCGTTGAAAAAAGGAATAAGACAATATAAGAGTGTTTTAAAACTGGATAAAAACTTTCATATATACATCCATGGCCGCACTGACCTGCTAGAAAAAGGAACTGAAGATGATGGCCGGAAATATTATAAGATCTATTACCAACAAGAATCTTAGTATTACCATCTTAAAGAAATACCAATATTTTAATTTGCAACTTACTATAAATATGGTGTTTGAACCCAAGCACTTTAAACCATTTCACAAAACCTAAAGTGCCCTCTAATTTATAAAGTGCTGATGGATAATATAGCCAGCCCATCTTCTATATCGTTTCATGTTGTTTATTCTGTAGGGTTATTTATGATCTGCTGTGCTATGGTCTTTTTTAAGTTGACCTCATCCACATCTCCAGAGCTTTTTAAATCATAAAATGGTTTGGGGTTAGCCAATTGATTATATAAAATAGTGAAATGCTCCCCTACTATTTTTTGTAGTTCCGGGTCATCTACAAATACGGAATACACATTGATGAATTCAAGTGCCGGAAGACTTACATTAATAGTTTCCACCTTGTATTTTACTTTATGTCCTTTGCCGCCAAACGGCACTTTAAGCGTATGAATGATTTCCATTGCAAAATTTTATTTCTGATTAATTAGTATTGGATTTGTGAATGCAAACTTAAGGCCGTTGTTCCCGCAAAGGCAGTGAGAAAATATGAGTACATTTGGGTACTAAAAATCATTAACTATGGGATTACTTACTCCAAAAGACAAAAAGGGTGATAAGAAAAATAATACTAGTCAAAAGGCAACTGCTCAGGGCTCTAAGTTTTTAGCCAGCAAGGGTGGAAACACAAAAGGCTTCACCAAAAAACAAATGCCGGGTTCCGCTAACCGGGGCAGTTAATAAAAAGCATTTAATGGAACAGCCAGCAAGGTATTGGGACTTCCCATCAGTTTGCTGGCTGTTTTATTTTTATAATATATGTTACTCCAAAACCTCTTCGTAATGTATCAACCGACCGTCCCTGCTTACTCCTTCTATCACAATCCTGAATGATTTGCTGACATCATTATTAAAAAAGGAAAAAGTGACTTTGCTTTTTAAGGGAGTTGTTTCAAGTCTTGGGTTCCAGTATAAAGTAGTGCGTACATCAGCCTGGTCGTGGCGGGCATCAAATGAATTATAGTTGGGAGAATAAAATTCTTTGTTAGGTGTATATCCAACAATGGTATTGTTGCTCAAACCCTTCCCCGGCGTGTTTTGTATATCTCCACCTTTGCGGGTATATAATGCTATTGCACCATTTGCACCACCACCAACACCACCAAAAAATGGAGGTCGCATTACTTTTATATAAGCAATATCACTCACTGGGATAAAAGTCACCATGTCCACATCCACCGGTATCTCATCAAGAAATATTTGAGGGGCACCTCCCCGCCAACTCAATGACACATTGCCACCAGAAGAAGAAACCTGCAATCCGGCCACCTTAGCTCGCAGGTATTCAAATACGTTGGTTCGGATAGCGGATGAAGGATCACTAAGGAGGTCAAATTGATATCCGTCACCTCCCCGAAACATGCCGCCTGCATATTTTTCGTCGAGAACTTCCAACGGTGATTTTTTCCTCCCTGTTACCGTCACGTTTTGCAATGTTTTTACTTTCATAAGGTCTTGCATTTTACCTTCCTCCTGCGAAAATAAATAATGACGGTAAGCTCCCGCAGTATCCGGCAAAGGCCGGTTTATGATTCGTCCTTTGTCTTTTGTAAAATTTAAAGGTGGCAACCGGTCAGACATAAAATTCACCTCCGCACCTCTTAATCCTTTAGACTTTTGTACCTGGTAATACACGTGTAGCGTATCAAAAAATATAAAGTTTGGATTTTTAAAACTGCCATCCGGATTAATAGGTTCCAGCATCATTTGACTACTAGAATCTTTTTGTTTTACAATAAGTACCAGCGCGCCTCCATCTGCAGCTTCGCCCGGCCGGTAGCCATATACCTTTCCGCTAAGAGCCAGGTAGGCAGTGTCTTTGGGAAAGGTAATTTTTGGAAAGGTTCCTGCTACTACCTCTTCCCACTTAAACCGGCGCCAGCCATTGGTCAGCATCACCAGATCTAATAATTGACTGCCGGCATCGCTGTTATCAGAAAAATAAAAGGAAGGATTATTTACAATGCCTTTTATCTCGCTTGTTAATAATAATCGGGTGAAAATATTTTCGCTTGTATCCTTTTCAATACCGGCATCCGTTACGGACACAGATAGATTAGCAACGATACTATCCGGCAGGCTAAGCTCCATTTCATTCCGGGCACGCTTCTTCATGCCCCATTGCTGCACTTGCAGGTTAGGTTTTATAGCATACTCTCCATTATTTACAAAGGTGATTCGCTCGGCAATGGCATTCCATTGATCATCAAAAAGGGTGATAGTCAAAAGGCCCGTTGGTAATTGCCCGGTAGGAATAGAACCCCGAACTGCAGCAACAGTTGCAAGGTTGATATTGGCTTTAAATACAATCTGCTCATGCATGGTACCTACTAAATGCAATTGCTTTAAAGTAGCCGCAGCCGATGGCGAACGATTGATAATAAAGGGTCGGTTTGCACCTGATACAAATAATTGCATGGTAGCCCCGCTTGCTTTTGCAAGAGGCAAAGGCGTGGTATAGGTTGTATTATTTTCATCTTTCCATTGGGCACTATAAGACATGCCTTCTTTGGGAATTAAAATCAGATATCCCATACCATCATGTACTGATTTAAAGGAATCAATGGTTGCTCCTAAATTATCCTGAATCACGCCCCTTATTTTTTGCGGCCTTCCTAATTGGTCAGTTGCTTTAAAAGCTATTTTGGAAAGAATACCTGCAATGGCTTCGCCACCTTCTGCAAAAAACTGAAGGGTAGTAGATTGTTTTGAAGTTGCCGTAGTTGTTTTTTTACCACCCAACACGATCAGGTCTTTAGAGTATAAAAAGGCGGCATCAAAATTAAGCATCCACCGCGTGTAAGCTTTTATATGGAGGGTGCTGCCCGCAAAATCTTCAGGCACTTCAAAATGACCGATGGCCGTGCCTTCAACTAATGGTGATACCTGGTGTTGCAGCACGTTTCCCTTATCATCTACCCAATCTATATAAAGTGTTTTACTTTGAAAGGACGGATAAAGGTCTTGCAAAATGTAGGCTTTAAACCATACAGTTTCCCCGGGAAAATAAGCCGCTTTATCATAATGAAAGTACAGCCGCTCCTGTGCATATTTTTCAGAATATACTCCCAACGTACTATCTATATTTTGAGAAGACACCTTGTTGAAACCAATAAATAAGAAAAGGAATAAAAAGAAATATTGTAAAAAATGTTTGTTTAATGAATTCATCATAATAAAAAGATGGAGTAGAAAATTACAGCATCTAAAGCAATGCTCAAAAGCGTTAACACTTTGGCAACAGCCAAAAGAAGGAATGGATAGTACACCATCTCATAGAATCCACTATTATAAAGACAAAAAAATCTTAAAAAGGAAAATTTGTTCCACTTTTCAGACCTTATTTAACAGCAAATAACAGTTGTATTTATTATCTTTATTTAACCTCATCTAATATTTCCGTTAGCCCTGAGATCCTTATAAAGCATATGGCAAAAGTTACTTTTAAGAAAACCAACAATCAGTTTCACCTGGCATTGAAAAGTTCTGTAGATGAATATTTTCAGAAAAACAATTTAAAGAAAACCGGTAACTGGAGACTCTATTCAAAAGCATTGATCCTTTTCCCTCTTTCGTTTGCTATTTATATAATCCTGCTTACTGTTACCATGCCGGTAGTTGTAAGCCTTGCCCTCTGCGGCTTGTTGGGTCTTTGTATTGCCAGTATAGGTTTCAATGTAATGCATGATGCTTGCCACGGTTGTTACAGCAGCAAAAAATGGGTGAATAATATTTTGGGCCATACCTTAAATGCTATGGGCGGAAATGCCTTTTTCTGGAAAACAAAACATAATGTACTTCACCATACGTATACCAATATTGAAGGAGTAGATGATGATATTGCTCAAAGCAAATTGCTACGCCAAAGTCCTACTCAGGAATGGAAGCCCGTTCATCAATACCAGCACATTTATCTACCGTTTGCCTATGCCCTTACTTTGTTTATGTGGGTAGGTTTCCGTGATTTTCAAAAATATTTTACAAAGCGAATACATAACACCAATATTCCTCCAATGGAACGGAAAGAACATTGGATTTTTTGGATCAGCAAAATTTTGTATGCTGTTTTTTATGTTGTGATTCCAGTCATTTTTGTCGGATGGCTTCCTTGGGCTATCGGCTATTGCACTATGGCTTTAGTAGTAGGTATCACCATTGCTTATGTGTTTCAACTGGCACATGCAGTAGAAGGACCCGAGTTTGATTCTGTAGGCTTAGATGATAAAGTAATTGAAACAGAATGGGCGGTGCACCAGATAAAAACTACGGCCAATTTTGCACCGGGCAATAGAGTCATAAATTGGTTTGTTGGCGGTCTTAATTACCAGGTGGAGCATCATCTATTTCCAAGAATCAGTCACGTACATTATCCTCAAATAAGTAAGATTGTAAAAGATAAGTGTGACGAATTTGACCTTCCTTACCATTCGTTCCCTACTTTGACTCAGGCCGTTGTATCTCATGTAAAAACTATGAAGCAATTGGGCCAAAAGGTGGCGTAAGATTATTTTTAATAGTAGCATTACTTTTATCTAATGGCTCATTAAAAAGTGCCTAAAAGATATTGAAGACATAAAAAAAGTTGACCATCACGTGGTCAACTTTTTTTATATAAAGACTTTAATTACTTTGATCCAAGGTTTGAACTCCGCCTCCATTTACAAACAATACCTGCCCACTCACCCAGTTGGATACCGGGGAAGCAAAATAAAGAACAGCACCGGCAATATCATTAGGTTGTCCCAATCTTGCTAAAGGAGTATGTGCCAGCATTTTCTTTTCAATATCGGGTGTAAGCACGGTGGCCAAAGCATCTGTATGTATCGCTCCCGGGCCTATCGCATTGATGCGAATTTGCGGCCCAAAATCAAAGGCAAGGTTTCGGGTCATGTGATTAATAGCTGCTTTGGAAGATGCATAAGCGCTAATAGCCGGGCTACTATTAATACTTGCCATGGACGACATATTAATGATGCTTCCGTACCCTGATATCTTCATATGCGGAGCAACCAGTTGGCACAAACGCCACATGCTAAAAACATTCATCTCGAATACGCGGGCAAATTGCGCTACCTCTATTTTAAAAGGATCTTCTTGCCCGGCCCCTCCTCCTCCTACGTTGTTCACCAGAATGTGAATGTGTTCATATAACGCTAATGTTTTCGTTACCAGGTTCACCAAATCTTCATCTTTGGTTACATCACAAATAATGGCTGAGGCGCTTCCCCCATCTTTCTCTATTTCCTGTACCACCGCATTTGCAGCTTCTTCTTTGTAATCAGATACTACTACATTAGCACCAAAGGCAGCCAGCATTTTGCTACTTGCTTTACCAATACCGTTTCCGCCTCCGGTCACTATAGCCGTTTTTCCTTTTAAGTCAAACAACCTAGCTGTATCCATAAATTGAATTTATGTAGTTGAAGATTTTTGATTGATTAGAATAATGATATCAGAAGCTCTTTTATTTTATTTAAAATAGACTGCTGTAAAAACAGCCAGCGGGGCTCTTCTGCCTACATTTAAAGAAAGCGTATCGCCGGTCAATGTATAATTATCAGTAAGCTCAAAAACTTTTAAAAATTCTCTTTCATCTACATTCACATCGGGGCATGCTTTGAGCGTAGAAGCCATTTGTGAAAACCGAATTCTCCAACCCGCCTCTAAAGTATAAACTCCATTAAAACTATTGCAACCAGAAAACCCTGTAACCTGCATGCCATCTGGCTTTAAAGTAAAGTAGGTTTCTCTTTCCTGATTTTTAGCCATGGTTACATTTTTGCCCTCCAGCTTTACCAGCTTCCAATATTTATTGGTGATGCCATTAGCTGATTTCTCTGAATCTTGGTTGCCGGAAGTTTGCTTATTTGACTTTCGTGAAGTAGTGCATGATAATAAGAACACAAAACTCAATGCAATTAAAAAAAATTTTTTCATAAAATAAATTATCAGTTTATATCAAAATATTCTTTGGAATATTTAATACAAACCTTCCAAAAGCAAGCCGAAATATAATAAATAGGGACTCTCTTCCTTCCCAAAAGTTGTAATACTACCCGCCCTGTGTTTTATACTACATACTTCTTCTATACTGCCCTCCTACTTCATACAATGCATGTGTGATCTGGCCTAGTGAACAATGTTTTACCGTTTCCATTAATTCAGCAAACAGGTTTCCATTGTTGATGGCAATTTCCTGTAATCGTTGCAAAGCCGCTTCGCTTTTACCTTCTGCCCTTTTCCAAAAAGCCTGTACATTTTGTATCTGTGCTTCCTTTTCTTCTTTGGTAGATCGGATTACTTCATTAGGTAAAATGGTAGGACTTCCTGCTTTATTCAAAAAAGTATTAACGCCTATCAGCGGAAGTTCTCCTGTATGTTTTTGATGTTCATAAAAAAGACTTTCCTCCTGAATTTTATTGCGTTGATACATACGCTCCATGGCACCAAGCACTCCGCCTCTTTCGGTAAGTTTGTCAAACTCAGTCAACACCGCTTCTTCTACCAGGTCCGTTAATTCTTCAATTAAAAAAGAGCCTGCATTTGGATTTTCATTTTTAGCAGTACCCAGCTCGCGGTTAATAATTAATTGAATGGCCATAGCGCGGCGCACACTTTCTTCTGTAGGTGTGGTGATGGCTTCGTCATAGGCGTTGGTATGCAAACTATTACAGTTGTCATAGATGGCATACAACGCTTGCAGCGTAGTGCGTATGTCATTAAAATCAATCTCCTGTGCATGCAGGCTTCTACCGGATGTTTGTATGTGGTATTTTAATTTTTGCGACCGTTCGCCACCTTTGTATTTATACTTCATAGCCTTGGCCCATATACGGCGTGCCACACGGCCTATCACGCTATATTCTGCATCCATACCATTAGAGAAAAAGAAGGACAGGTTGGGAGCAAAATCATCAATGTTCATACCCCGGCTCAGGTAATATTCTACATACGTAAACCCATTGGAAAGGGTGAAGGCTAACTGAGTAATAGGGTTGGCGCCGGCTTCGGCAATATGGTAACCTGAAATAGAAACGCTGTAAAAATTGCGCACATTATTCTGAATAAAATACTCCTGCACATCACCCATTAATTTCAATGCAAATTCAGTAGAGAAAATGCAGGTATTCTGCGCCTGATCTTCTTTCAATATATCGGCTTGCACCGTACCCCGCACTTGGCTTAAGGCTTCTGCTTTAATTTTTTGATACACATCCGGAGGCAATACATCAGAGCCCGAAAGGCCCAACAAGCGTAGGCCAAGGCCATTGTTTCCTTGCGGCAATGAACCAACTAATTCTCCATCGCAGGGAACTACTTTTCCATTGCGACCCATATAAGTGGGCAACAGATCTACATTATATTTTGATTTTATAATATTGTTTACTTCCTGCTTCAGGCTATTTTCTATGATGTACTTTTCACATTGCTGGTCAATGGCGGCATTCATAAAAAAAGCAAGCAGCATAGGTGCCGGACCATTGATGGTCATACTCACTGAAGTCTTCGGATCGCAAAGATCAAAACCACTGTATAATTTTTTAGCATCATCTACCGTGGCAATAGATACACCTGAGTTACCAATTTTACCATAAATATCCGGGCGATAATCAGGGTCTTCTCCATAAAGCGTTACACTGTCAAAGGCAGTGGAAAGCCGCTTGGCCGGCTGATCTACTGATACATAATGAAAGCGCCTGTTGGTGCGCTCCGGTCCACCTTCACCGGCAAACATCCGGGTGGGATCTTCTCCCTGGCGTTTGAGCTCAAACACACCGGCCGTGTATGGAAATTCTCCGGGCAGATTTTCCTGCAATTGCCACCGTAGGATGTCGCCCCAATCTTTATATTTAGGCAACACCACTTTTGGAATTCTTGTATTGCTCAATGATTTGGTAGTTAGTGGCTGCCTGATGATCTTACCTCGCACTTCATATTCAAAAAAATCACTGCTGTATTTTTTTACAACATCCGGCCATGCCTGCAACAACTTTTTACAATCCGGGTGCAAGGCTTCTTCCAGCCCCTTCTTAAGATGTTCTAAATCGGCCAGGTATGGAGCCTCTTTGTCAGAAGCTGAAATAGTGCCACTCACCTGATACCACCTGGTAGCTACGGCACATTGCTCTGCCACCCACTGATCGTAGCTTCGGTTATTTTCACAAATTTCTGATAAGTACCTAACCCGCTTGGGTGGTATCACCTGCGATTTGCTGGTGGTGTCTGTAGTATGCGCATGTATCTCCAGGGCTCCATATTGTACTCCTGTTTTTTCCTTTATAGCCGTTATTAATTTTTCAAATAACTCGTTTACCCCGGCATCATTAAATTGAGCTGCAATGGTGCCAACAATAGGTAGCGCCTCATCTTTAGTGGTCCAGAGGAGGTGGTTACGTTTGTATTGTTTGCGTACATCAGCCAAAGCATCCAGCGCACCGGCCTTATCAAATTTATTAATAGCAACTACATCGGCATAGTCCAGCATATTGATCTTTTCCAATTGCGAGGCAGCCCCATATTCTGGAGTCATCACATAAAGACTTACGTCACAATATTCCAATATAGAAGCATCACTTTGGCCGACACCAGCGCTTTCTAAAATAATAAGATCAAAGCCGGCTGCGCGGCAAATGTCCAGTGCATCCTGCACATGCGCACTAAGCGCTACCTCACTATCGCGGGTAGCTAAAGACCGCATATAAGCCCGCGGAGAAGAAATTGAATTCATGCGAATACGATCTCCCAGCAAGGCACCGCCTGTTTTTTTCTTTGATGGATCTACGGAGACAACCGCAATGGTTTTGTCGCTAAAAGCATTAAGGTACCGGCGTACTATTTCATCTGTTACAGAAGATTTGCCCGCGCCGCCCGTACCGGTAATGCCGAGTACCGGAACCATCTTTTTAAAGGAATCAGTTTCGCTGTTCAGTTGAACATTTCCATTGGAAGCCTCTTTATTCTCAGCACTATCCTTTGCTTTTAAATTTTGCACTAAGGCTGAATAGTCCATGCCTTCCTCTGCCAGTGTAATGGCTCTTGCTATTCGTCTGATATCTTTTTTTTCATCCAGCGGCAATTGGCCATTCCACCTTTCAGCTGCTCCCCAATATCCATTATTGTCTGCCCCGGAAGATCCATCCGCGGGGAGTGGTTCGCATTGTTTTATCACATCTTCAATCATCCCTTCCAGGCCCATTTTGCGGCCATCATCCGGTGCATATATTCTGGTGATTCCGTACTGGTGGAGCTCTTCTATCTCCGAGGGTAATATGGTACCACCTCCACCTCCAAATATTTTTATATGGCCGCAACCGTTTTCAACTAACAAGTCCTTCATGTATTTAAAAAACTCAACGTGGCCGCCCTGATAGGAAGTAATGGCAATACCCTGCGCATCTTCCTCAATGGCACATTCTACTATTTCCCGCACGCTGCGGTTGTGCCCCAGGTGAATTATTTCAGCTCCTTTGCTTTGCAAAATGCGGCGCATAATATTGATAGCCGCATCATGACCATCAAAAAGAGAAGCAGCGGTAACGATACGGATCTTGTTCGCAGGTTGATAACTCATAGAAGACAAAGTTAAGCCCCCGGCCTCCGATGGTAGAAGTAAAGAACCAAAACTTTAGATTTTTTAAAATTTATTTTTAGAAGTTGAATTTGGGGTTACGAGCTGTAGGAATTCTATTGGACGCCGCTTGCGACGCTCCGTTCTTCTTTGGTATCGCTATTCCTCTTTTCTATTAATGCCTTTCAATCTTTTTAGAATTAAGTAAAAAATATCAATGGCTGCAAGGGGAGATTGCCGCCCTTATTTGGATGCTTGTTCATTTTGTATTCCTTTAAAAAAGTACAATAGAATTACCCACTGATGCAGTGAGTGACACAACAGGGGCTGAATAGAAATTCTTCATTTGGTAAAAAAATAAAAAAAATGCGCCTCTTACTTTTGTTTTATTGAAGTGCCTTTGCCCTTTCCTATCAGGGTGCTTTTTTATTACATTTGCGACATGCAGATATTGGTAGATGCGGTTTCGCAGTTGTACAAAGATTGGGCTGGTATAGTACCAACGCAGGTAGATGTGTTGCCGCAGTCCGGTAGTGACCGCAGGTATTTCAGACTGCACGCCCCGGATGGTGGTACCACCATTGCTACCGTAGGTGCCAATGTGCCGGAGAATGAGGCCTTTATTTATTTTACGGCACACTTTAAAGACAAAAAGTTGCAGGTGCCTGAGGTGTATGCGGTAAGCAGTGATAAGACCATTTATCTCCAGGAAGATTTGGGCAATGTGTCTCTTCTCGACTTGCTGGAGCAAAAAGGTTTTGTAGAAGAAACCTATCATCTCTTTCGGGAAAGCCTTCACCAGATTGCCCGCTTGCAGGTGGTGGGGCATGATGGCCTTGACTACGAACGATGCCTTACTAATAAAGTGTTTGGCCAGCAGGCTATAATGGCTGACCTGCTGTATTTCAAATTTTATTTTTTAGATGCGTTGCACAAGCCGTACGATAAGCAACTACTTATAGATGACTTTGAAGCATTAAGTAATTACCTGACTCATACAGAGTTTAAATATTTTATGTTTCGCGATTTTCAAAGCCGAAACATCATGGTAAAAGAAGATGGCAGTCCGCACTTTATAGATTACCAGGGAGGCATGAAAGGTGCACCGCAATATGATGTAGCCTCCATGATCTGGCAAGCTCGGGCCAACCTTCCGGACGAGTGGAAACATTATCTTCTTGAGGATTATATGAATTCTTTTGAAAGTATCATTGGCCAAACTTTGAACCGGGAAACTTTTAAAAGCCAATACAATGGATATGTATTGATCCGGCTATTGCAAGTATTGGGTGCTTATGGTTTTCGTGGTCTATTTGAGCGGAAGTCTCAATTCCTGACCTCCATTCCGCTTGCATTAAAAAATTTAAAATGGTTTGTAGAAAATAACAGCTTAGGTATTTCTGTCCCAGAGTTTGAAAGGGTACTCGGCCTTTGCATTGAAGAGGAAATCATTGAACGGTTCACTCCTGTGCAAGCCAATGAAGAAACCCCTCTTTTAGTTAGGATCTATAGTTTTTCTTATAAAAAAGGAATGCCGCATGATGATAGTGGCAACGGAGGAGGATTTGTATTTGATGTACGCGGCATTGACAACCCGGGCCGCCACCACGAATACAAAACCATCACCGGCCGCGACCGACCGGTAATAGAATATCTGGAGCGCCAAACCCGAATGCAGGAATTTTTAAATACAGCATTTGACATGGTGGATATAAGTGTAGAAGAATACATCAAACGTGGATTCAGCTCTCTTTCTATAAGCTTCGGCTGCACGGGTGGCCAGCACCGCAGTGTATATGCTGCTGATGCACTGGCCCGGCATTTAAAAAATAAGTACCAGGTAAATATGGAAGTAAAACACCTGGTGCAGGAAGAAAAAAACTGGATCAATCCTTTGCCGCAGGCGTTATAAAATACCACAACAACTTATGAAGGCATTGATCTTTGCTGCCGGCCTGGGCACCCGTTTCAAACCATGGACAGACCGCAATCCAAAAGCACTGGCTATAGTAAATGGCAAGTCTTTATTGCAACGAAATATTGAATACCTCCAGCAATGGGGGATAATTGAAGTAGTTGTAAACGTGCATCATTTTGCAGACCAGATCATAGATGCCATTAATCAAAATAAAGGATGGGGAAGCCACATACTAATCAGTGATGAAAGGGACGAAGTGCTGGAGACTGGAGGTGGATTATTGAAAGCCAAAAGCTTATTAAATGGTGCCTCTTTTCTAACCATCAATGTGGATATTCTCACAGACCTTAATATCAATCATTTACTTTCTTTTCACCAAGAGCAGCAATCTTTTATTACATTGGCCACCACCCGGCGAACCACAAGCAGGTATTTACTTTTTGATAAAGACGACCGGCTCTGTGGCTGGCGCAATACCAGTACTGGCGCAGAAAGAATAGCATTTCATACAAATGAAATTTTTGAAAAGGCCTACAGCGGAGTCGCCGTTTTTGAACCAACTATTTTTGAAAGGCTGACGCAAACGGGAAAGTTTTCTTTGATAGATGTATACTTGGACCTAGCAGCAAACAATAAAATAGTAAGCTACGACCATAGTGAAAGCAAACTGCTCGATGTAGGCAAACCGGATAGTGTAGCTATTGCAGAGAAATTATTTTTCTAAAAGTATTTTGCCAGAATTACATTCTTTTCTTAAAGATTGTACAAAACATGGAGGCGGCTTAATCCAAATCAATCTTTCCTTTACTTTCAATGGCTCAAACCCACACTAGAATGAAAAAAACCCTCGCCCTTTTCGCTGCCCAATTTTTTGTGCTGTTTCTTTTTGCACAATCAAAGTACAATCAGCGAGAAGCATTTAATCCAAACTTCTATACCAAAACAGGAAATGAATACCGCTCCGCAAGTGGAGAGCCGGGACCTAAATATTGGCAGAATCGTGCTGATTATAAAATAGCGTGCTCACTGGATACGGTGAACCACAAAGTATCTGGAGAAGTAGAAATAACGTACACTAACAACAGCCCGGACAACTTAAAATTTTTGTGGCTTCAACTGGATCAAAATATTTACCAAAAGGGTTCTCGCGGTTCGGCTACCACCACGCAAACCGGTGGCCGCTGGGCCAATGCCCGTTTTACGGAAGGCGATGTAGTGAAATCAATAACAGTGGAGGTAGATGGAAAAAAATATGTTCCGCAATCAAACATCTCTGATACACGGATGCAGCTGTGGTTGCAGCAAGCGCTAAAAGCATCAGGGAGTAAGATGAAAATAAATATTGCTTACGAGTTTGTAGTACCCGAGTATGGCACCGACCGTATGGGCCGGCTAAAGTCAAAAAACGGAACTATTTATGAAGTGGCGCAATGGTTTCCCCGCCTGGCCGTGTATGATGACCTACAAGGATGGAACACCTTACCGTATGTAGGTGCCGGTGAGTTTTATTTGGAGTATGGTGAAATAGAATATGCAGTAACCGCACCTGCCGGCATGGTGGTAGTAGGCTCTGGAGAATTGCAAAATGAAAAAGAAACGATGAGCGCTGTGCAATTAAGCAGATTGGCAACTGCCCGCAATAGTGATAAAACAGTAATGCTGCGTACGGCAGATGAAGTAATGTCTGATGCGCGGTCTCTGTCATCAGGAACGAAGACGTGGAAATTCAAAATACAAAACACGAGAGACGCCGCCTGGGCTGCTTCCAAAGCTTTTGTATGGGATGCCGCCCGCATCAATTTGCCAAGTGGGAAAAAGTGCCTTGCCATGAGTGCATACCCGGCAGAAAGCATTAAAAAAGATGGATGGCAGCGTAGCACTGAAATGGTAAAAGGAAGTATTGAACATTACTCAAAAATGTGGTTTGAATTTCCTTACCCTGTAGCTACTAATGTGGCAGGCATAGTAGGTGGAATGGAATATCCAGGCATTGTATTTTGCAGTGCTACGGATGCAGGTGCTTCTCTTTGGGGAGTAACAGATCATGAATTTGGACATACCTGGTTTCCTATGATTGTAGGCAGCAACGAACGTAAGTATGCGTGGATGGATGAAGGTTTTAATACATTTATTAATGGTCTTTCTACCAAAGATTTTAATAAAGGAGAGTTTGGCAACTTTAGTTATTTTCCCGGCGATGCGGCTTCTTATTTGTTTATTGAATCAATGGACCCTCTGATGACGCAACCCGATGTGGTGCAGCAGGAAAACTTAGGAGTAGCTGCTTACGACAAACCATCTATTATGCTGAATGCTTTGCGGGACGTGGTTTTGGGGAAGGATCGCTTTGATGCTGCCTTCCGTGAATACATTAATCGTTGGGCATTCAAACATCCTACACCTTATGACTTCTTTCATACAATAGAAAATGTAGCAGGAGAAGACCTTAGTTGGTTTTGGCGCGGATGGGTGTACAATAATTGGAAGTTGGATCAGGCAGTGCAGGGAGTACAATACAATAACAATAAACCGGAAAATGGAGCTGCCATTACCATACAAAATTTAGAACAAATGGTGATGCCGGTAGATGTATTGGTAAAAGAAGCTAATGGAAAGCAACAACGCTTGCAACTTCCGGTGGAAGTGTGGCAACGCGGCCCTGAGTGGACTTTCACTGTAAATACCACCAGCAAGATCACAGAAATTACCCTTGATCCGGATAAAAAATTACCGGACGTAAACCGCAAAAATAATAGTGGAGATAAAAATGGATTTTAAAAAAAAGCCCTTCAGCAATGAAGGGTTTTTTTATAATGAGGCTACTAATTCTTCAAGAGGTGTTTCTTCCAAAATGGTACGGCTTTGCTTCCCTTCTACTTCTTTCCATTGTATTAACCGCAACACACCTTCTGAAATCTCAATACCGGTGATGTCGCCATCATTATTGCAACAGCAACCGCTGTTAAAATAAGATGGCTTGAGGCTCAGGTAATCTTCAGAAATTTGGGTAGCGGTAAACTTTCGTTCTTGTATGGCTTGCAGCAAAGTGGCCTCCATGCTTTGATCTTTTTCCTTGCGGGCAAATAATAATTGGCGATACAGCCGTTCAATATGCGTGAGTGATTCAAACACCGGCTGATGGGTGTGCCCCGTGATTAAAAACAAATCGTTTTGCTTTGCACTCCATTCATACATCATAGTGTTATGCAATGTTTTTAAATGATTGTCATAGGCCGGAGTATTCGGGTTTATTCTCAAATACATTTGCAACGGAGCCCACACATTAGAAACAAAAAATTTACTAAACCAATTACCATCACTTACTTTATCGCCTTGGTGCCCGTGGGTGCAATAGATGTTTATTATTTTGTTAGTAACGGTTGTTTGCAACACGACTCCTTCATGTATGGGCACATCCGTTTCATATATTTCTTTTAGTTGAAATGAAGCCAAAGGATCGTTGTCCCAATACAGATCATGGTTACCAAAAATTTTTATAAACGCATTGGCAGATACAAAGGCCTTTTCTTTTTCGAACGAAGGCTTCTGCTCTTTTTTTACAGACGAAAGGGTGTTTTCCCACAGCTCTTCACAATCTCCCAACGCAATAAAATGAAATCCATTTTGGTAATAATAATCCAGAGCTGTGAGGTAGGCACCTTCGCATATTGCAAAATCATCAGCACCATCGCGGCAGCCCTTATGCATGTCGGAAAACACGATAAATTTTCCGGTTGCGGCATCAAATGGAATAACAACTCCTTTGTCTTTTTGCTCTTGAAGGATAGAGGAAAGCAGGTCGGACAAAGCCCCAAAAACCCGCTGTCGGTCCGGGTTGGATGAAAATTTATTGGAAAGCCACAGCACCGGTCTTAGTAATATTCGTTGCAGAAACTTGCGCATATTTTTTGTTAGATGCTTACAGCCCCAAATAGATTTATTGCAGGCAACAGTGGCCCATATTTACTGCACTGCTATCATACTGATCTCTACATTTACAAACTTTGGCAAGGCAGATACCTGCACCGTTTCACGGGCCGGAAAATCACTGGTGAAATAAGAGCCATATACTTCATTGATGGAAGCAAATTGGTGCATGTCCGTTATAAAAATGGTTGTTTTTACTACCTGGCTAAAATCCATTCCGGCTTCTTTCAATATAGCTTGCAAGTTTTTCATTACCTGGCGGGTCTCGTCTTTTATGTCTCCTTTTATCAAGTCACCGGTGGCGGGGTCAATGCAAACCTGCCCGGAAATAAACAACTGCCCATTGATTAAAATTGCCTGGTTATACGGACCAATCGGATCGGGAGCCTGAGATGTTTTAATAATTGTTTTTTGCATAATTCAATGTTGATTTAAACAACGAATTTATTGGTATGCTGTTTCTTTGCAAAAAATAGATCATGCAGGTATTGATATTATGCAATGAATTGCAGAAAGCGGAACTCTTAACTACGGGACAAAAGGAAGTTGCAGAAATAATATGGCTTATTGATGTTCATCAATTTAAGGAGTTCCCAAACGCGGATGCCGTGGTTGACCTTCTTTTTGAAAACCTGCCCGAAAGAATCTCAATTCTAAAATCATTGGCTCCCACCCCAGTCATCATAAATTCTGTAACGGATACGCTGGTAGAAACTGATCTCCTATTCGTTCGCATTGGAGGCTGGCAAACATTTTTAAAAGGCACCGTGGTAGAAGGTTGTGGTGAAAAAGAAGACACGAAAAATAGAACAGAAGAAGTGTTTAACCTATTTAATAAAACGGTACACTGGGTTCCAGATGAACCGGGACTTATTACTCCACGGGTCATTAGCACCATTATCAATGAAGCCTACTTTGCCCTGGCCGAAGGAGTAAGTACACCGGAAGAAATAGACACGGCCATGAAATTGGGAACGGCCTATCCGTATGGGCCATTTGAATGGAGCCGCGAAATTGGTCTTCAAAATATAAGTACTTTATTACACAAATTAAGCAGTACACAAAAGCGGTACACCCCTTCGGAATTATTGGTACAGGAAACAAACCGTGCTATTTAATCAGGAGTTTTTTTGCGAGATAATTTAGGAAATTGGTTGCTTATCACCTGCTAAAAATTGCATCATGTATAAGTAAAAAGAAATTCCACCATTTCCATCATTCAATAAATAAAATTATATGGCACAAAATTTTTACTAAATGAATAGGAGCTTTAAAAGTTTGTTATTATGAAATATTTTTTCCTTTGTTGTGCATTTTTTAGTCTTGTTTCCTGCAATAATGATACAACCGCAGACAAGGCGGCTGGAAAGGATTCGCTGGCTGGAGAAACCATCCATGCTAATGCTACCGATACAATTGTAACCTCCGCAAAGCCTATGGCTATTTCCGGTTGCTATGAGATGGTGTTTAAAAAAGATTCCGCCGAAATGAATTTAATATTGAAAGACACGGTAGTGACTGGAACGCTACACTATAATTTCTATCAAAAAGACGAGAACAAAGGAACAATAAAAGGAGTGTTGCGCAACAATATGATCTATGCAGATTATACCTTTCAATCGGAAGGCATGACTTCAGTACGGGAAGTAATTTTTAAAATTGAAGATGGCGACCTGGTGCAGGCTTTTGGAGATATTGAAGAAAAAAACGGAAAACTTTACTACACAAACAAAGATCAGTTGCAATTTCAAACTGCCAATCCATTTATAAAAAAGGATTGCGAATAATATCATCAATGACAACTTTTACAATTTGTAATTATTTTGGTTATAGTAATTTGCCGGTGTGAGTTGGATACTTTGCATTGATACCTCGGTTCAAACTTCTTCAATCTGCCTGTTGCACAAAGACAGTGTCATTGCTATTAAAGAAAATAAAGATCAAAAAGAAAGTGCTGCCTGGCTACAAGTGGCCATCAAAGATTTGGTAACAGAGCAAGGAATTAGTTTGCAGCAATTAAATGCGGTGGCAGTAAGTGCGGGTCCGGGTTCTTATACGGGTCTCCGGGTGAGCATGGCGTCAGCAAAGGGTTTGTGCTATGCATTGCACATTCCGCTTATTTTGCTTAATACACTTCAGGTAATGGTATATAGCGCTCTTATTGAAAATACAGATCTCTACTGCCCCATGATCGATGCCCGCCGGATGGAAGTATTTACCGCTATTTATGATAAAAATAGAGCAGAGGTCATCAAGCCACATCCGTTGATACTTGATCCTACTTCTTTTAGCGACTTACTGGCTACTAATTCAATTTCTTTTTTTGGAAACGGAAGCTTAAAATTTGAAGCCATTCAAAAACATCCGAATGCGCGGTTTTTGGATGTTAGCTCCAATGCCGGTACGATGGCAAAAATGGCATTAGAAAAGTACCGAAATAAAGATTTTGCCGATCTTGCTTACAGTGAGCCCTTTTATGTAAAAGAATTTCAAAGTCCTTTTTTCAAGCCACTTATATAGTAATATTGTAAATAATAAGTGCAAGGTTTGTATTTCTGCTCATCAGTTATAACTTTGCCTTCCCTCTGAAGCATTGTACCTTATGATAAATGAAACTATTGAAAAGGCTCCCCAAGTGGATACCGATCTAAAAATTGATGTACTACAACTTAAAAAAGCTGCCTTAGTACTGCGTGCGGTGAATCATAAACTTCGCCAGCAAATTCTTAAACTTATCAACCAAAAAGATAAAATCACCGTTACTGAAATTTATGTAAAGCTGCGCCTGGAGCAATCTGTAGCTTCACAGCACCTGGCCATATTACGAAAAGCGGGTTTTGTAACGACGGCTCGTGATGGTAAGTTTATTTACTACTCGGTAAATCACCCCCGGCTAAGGGACATACACCGCTTTGCGCAAGATTTGTTAAAATAAAATCTCCTTTTTCTCCGGCAAAGATGGCTACTGGCAAATAAAGTATTTTTGCCGTTAAAGCTATTTTTATGTTCATTCAACAATTATATACCGGCTGTATAAGCGAGGCTGCTTACTACGTAGAAAGCAACGGTGAGGCCGCTGTAATTGATCCACTGCGCGATATTGATACTTACCTACAATTGGCCAAAGAGCGAAATGCTACTATCAAATATATTTTTGAAACACACTTTCACGCTGACTTTGTAAGCGGGCACCTTGACCTGGCAAAAAGCACTGGAGCATCTATTATTTATGGCCCCAATACGGAAACAAGCTTTCCGGTGCATGTAGCCCAGGATGGAGAAGTTTTTTCTTTAGGAGCTCTTTCCATTAG
>JBDSBL010000129.1:0-23856 GCA_039921625.1 Chitinophagaceae bacterium | reverse complement strand
ACAAACTTTCAAAATCAAGGGAATGAAGGATAGAGGCAGGCTTATGCAACACGCTGGGATAATATTTTCCAATACCTAAAATAGTTAGGGAGCAAAGAAGTGAAATCAACATCACTCCTATGGTAGCGGGCAATTTAATAAACCGAAGATTAATGTAGCTGAATGCAGCAGTAAGTACTATAAGAACCGTAAGAATGCTATAGATACCAATGGCCATAGCAATAAAGTTAAATGGCTGCCGCAAGAAATGGGAATTAAGTTATAAGCATACAGTCGAATATTTATTTCAGTTTTAAAAATTGAAGAAAACTTACTTTGAAACAAGGAATAATTTCATTGCCTTAAAAGGAACTCATTTTGCACGGAGTTGCTCCTATTTTTTTTAATGCATCAATTAGAAATCATCCGCTTCTTATAATTAGATTTACCTTAAATATTAATTTAAAAAAACACTACTTTTCTTCCTTCGCCATAAAAAATAATTAAATGAAATCACCAGTTGTTATTCTAATAATTGTAGCTGTCGCTGCTTCTATCGGTTGCGCCCACAAAGCGAGTTTGCAAAGTTCAGAGGCCATTATTGCATCTGGTCAAATGCCCGCGATAGCGAAAAACAAGTCTGATAAAATTCATTTAGTATATGGCACCGGTGATAGTATCATGTATTCTTATTCTTCCGATGGGGGTAAAACATTTTCCAATAATTCTTTAGTAGCGGTGCTTCCTGAATTAGCAGCTTCTCATACCAGAGGACCGCAGGTAAGTGAAACCACCGATGGTCTTTTAGTAACCGCATGTACTGATGGCGGAAATATTTATTCTTACCGAATGGATCATTCGGGCAGGTGGTCATCATCAGTACGAGTGAATGATGTAGATACTGTGGCAAAAGAAAATTTAATGTCTTTATCTGCCGACGGAAATAATGCGTTTGCGGTATGGCTTGATTTAAGAGATAAACATAATAAGATCTTTGGAGCTAAATCAACAGACGGAGGTACCACCTGGAGCAAAAATCAACTAATCTATGCATCACCAGATTCCACGGTTTGTGACTGTTGCAAACCTTCTGTTGTTGTAACGGGAAGGGAGGTGAGCATCATGTTTCGTAATTGGCTTAGCGGAAATAGGGACATGCATCTTATACAATCCTCCGATGGTGGTATCACCTTTGGATCAGCACAAAAATTAGGTACTGGCAGTTGGCCATTAAAGGGATGCCCTATGGATGGTGGGTCAATAGTAGCTAACGAAGAAGGCAATTTGCAAACCGTTTGGAATAGGAAGGGCACCATCTATGCATGCGAACCTGGCAAAGGGGAAAAGGAAATAGGCCAAGGGAGAAGCTGCACCATGGAAACAGCTAATGGGAAAAATGTGTACGCTTGGGTTGAAAAAGGTGATGTGATTGTAATAAATACTCAAGGTGTAAAAACGAATTTAGGCAAAGGGCAATTACCCGTACTTAAAGGAGTTGGTGACGAGAGAGTACTTTGTGTTTGGGAAAATGAGAAACAAATACACAGTGCTATTTTATAATTATAATAGATAAAAAAAGTAGCAACAAAGGCGGAAGAATACCACCTTTGTTTATAAGATTTGTAGAGAAAAGATTTTGTGCCCGAGACTGGATTCGAACCAGCACGCCGTTTCCAGCGCTACCACCTCAAGGTAGTGCGTCTACCAATTTCGCCACCCGGGCTTTGTAAAATGGGCCTCAAAAGTATCTTATTTTTTTAAAAGAATACGAAAGGTGGTGCCTTTTCCTAATTCAGAATTTTTAACCACTAAGGAACCTTTATGATACTGTTCCACAATACGTTTTGAAAGGCTTAAACCAAGTCCCCATCCGCGTTTTTTGGTGGTGAAACCCGGTTTAAATACTTTGTTTATATTTTGCTGGCTAATGCCTTTGCCTGTATCTGTCACATCTATGGTTACTGATTCTTCACCATTTATAATATCAACGTGTATAGAGCCCTTTCCATCCATGGCATCCAATGCATTTTTCAAAAGGTTTTCTATCACCCAATCGAAGAGCGGCCCGGAAAGACGCACCGGAATGTTTGTATGACCATGCGTATCTACACTAAACCAAACCTTGCCCGGCGCTCTTTTTTGCACATATTCTACCACACTGTTTACCTGGCTTATAATATTAATTTCTTCCAGCTTTGGCTTGCTTCCTATTTTACCAAACCGGTCAGATACAAGGCGCAACCGGGTTACATCCTTTTCTAATTCAGTAACTAACGCCTGCGTGCCGGGCGTTTCTTTCATTATTTCCATCCATCCTTCCAATGAAGAAATAGGTGTGCCTAATTGGTGCGCTGTTTCTTTTGCCATGCCCGCCCATACCTGATTTTGCGTAGAGCGGTAACTGCTGCGCAGGGTAAGTACAATGATGAGAATAAATAAACCAACAATGATCAATTGTACAATGGGGTAGTAGGTAATTTCTGAAAGTAATTTACTATGGCCATAAAAGTAATGGTTGACCCGGCTATTGTCTCCAGGGTCTGTCCAGGAAATAGGAGCGTTTTGTGCCTTGAAACTTTTTAATTTATTTGGCAAGTAGTTTTTATCATTTGCAATGGCTGCAGAATCAATGTTGAGAAAACCGGTGATGCTGTCCTTTTCATCAGTACTGATGATGGGAATATCATCATTTTCCTGCATGATTTTAAAAGGCAAACGGGTATCTGAATTCTGAGGGTTAAGTAGGGAATTGGAGGCTTCTACCCACTGCTCTACTTTTTGGCGCTCTTCTTTTTCTATTTTTTTTGCGAGGTAAGAAGAATAACCGATGGTGCCACTTACAATACAGATGGCCACCACCGCCAATAAAGTACGCCACGTAATAAATTGACGAAACATTTTCCGAAAGTAATAAGTATCTATTCGGTTCTATTATTTTTGAAGAAATAATTTAAAGCTGTTGCTCCACTTTCCCTCAGTTGCTGTTGTTATCTTGAATTGGAATGGGAAGGCCCATTTGCAAACATTTCTTCCCTCTGTGGTAGCTTCCACCTATCCGAATTTAAAAATAATCATAGCCGACAATGCCTCGGGCGATGATTCCATATCCTTTATACAAAATAATTATAAGGAAATAGACATCATACCATTTGATAAAAATTACGGATTTGCACAAGGGTATAATGAAGCCTTGAAATTGGTAGAAAGTGACTACTATATTTTATTAAATTCTGATGTAGCCGTCACTCCGGATTGGATAGAACCCATGATCCAACTGTTGGAACAAAAGGTGGAATATGTAGCTTGCCAACCCAAAGTACTGGCCTATAAAAACAAAAAGCAATTTGAATATGCAGGCGCAGCCGGTGGTTGGCTCGATGCCTTTGGTTATCCCTTTGCCCGGGGCCGCATATTTGATGTATGCGAAGAAGACACCGGCCAATACAACGATACAGCGGAAATATTTTGGGCCACGGGAGCTTCCTTGGTTATAAAAAGATTTGCCTTTCACGAAGTAGGCGGTTTTGATAATTATTTTTTTGCCCATCAAGAGGAGATAGACCTCTGCTGGCGCTTGCACCTGAAAGGGTACCGCATTTTTTGTTGTCCCCAATCAGTGGTGTATCATGTAGGTGGTGGCACCTTGCCGCGTGGCAATTCAAAAAAAACATTTTTGAATTTTCGAAACAATCAAATTATGTTGGCGAAAAACTTGCCATGGAATGAAAAGTGGTGGAAAATTCCCTTTCGTATTTTTCTGGATCAGGTATCGGCATTCAAAGGTTTATTGGGCGGAGAAGGTGGCTATTTTGTTTCAATACTAGATGCGCATCTTGCCTTTATATACTGGATTCTATTTCATTCAAAAAATGGAAGTAGGCATCAAAAAAAGCTTAAGACCTTGCAAGGAGTGTATCCTAAAAATATAGTGTGGCAACATTTTGCCAAAAAGAAAAAGAAGTTTTCCGAAATAGTACAAAATAAGGGGTGAGAAATAGAGTAACAATTTGAATTTGTAAGAGCACAAACAGTAAATTTGCACCACTAAATGCATACGATGGAACAGTACATTAATCCACAAGAAGAATACAACCAGGAACTCGAAAAAGTACATGATAAGGATATTGCGTACAGCTGGGTATCTTCCTCTGCTTTTCTTTTTTATTTATCGGTTTTCTGTATGGTTGCCTTTTTAACAGGGGCCTTTCTAAAATTGTACACCCACCGTTATAAAGGAAAACCAGAGGTAACCGTACAGGAAAGTTCCCTTTATACACCAGTCTATAAATAGTTTTAATTTTTTTTGCTGGGATGGTTTCAATACTTATTTTTGCCACCCCTTAGATATTTGATAATAGCAGTTATTGATGTTCGGATTTAAAAAATAAAACATCTTTAAATGTAAGTAAGATGCGGAAGTAGCTCATTTGGTAGAGCACGACCTTGCCAAGGTCGGGGTGGCCGGTTCGAGCCCGGTCTTCCGCTCCCTATTTTTTTGGAGCCCTGGTGGTGGAATTGGTAGACACGCAGGACTTAAAATCCTGTGACCCGCAACGGTCGTAACGGTTCAAGTCCGTTCCGGGGCACTTTTAAAAAGTAAAACCCTTGTCAACAAAAGTTTTGACAAGGGTTTTTTATTTCTAACCGAACAAATTAATAAGTACTACAACCGGCATTTACTGAATTACTTTTTAAACAAATTTAATTTTGAAAAACAGCCCTTGTAAAATGTTTTTTAATGAACTAGTTGATGTGCAAAGGTTTTAGGAATATTTTATGGTAATCAATAGTATAACTTTGCCTCAATTAAAATGTCCCCCTGAGAAGCTGGATTTAGTTTTAATAAAAAATTACTACACCAAATCCATTCCGTTGCCCGCTAATATTCTTGGACTTAATAGCGGAAATACAGATGATACAAATACTGGTAGTTGATGATGAAAAAGATGTACAATCACTTTTTACCCAACGGTTTCGTAAAGAGATCCGGGAAAATAAAGTGGCCTTTGTATTTGCATTTGCCGCAGAAGATGCTTTAAACTATCTCAACCAACACCAAGACGAAAAATGTTATGTGCTATCAGATATAAATATGCCTGGCATTAGTGGCTTTGAATTGTTGCAGCGCATCAAACAAAATAAATACGAAACACCGCCTATTGTAATGATGGTGACCGCCTACGGGGATACTGACAATTATCATCACGCTTTGGAATTGGGGGCTGATGACTTTCTAACCAAGCCTTTGGACTTTAACGTGCTAAAAGAAAAGCTGAAAATTTTGGCATAATAAGTAAGTGTTCCTTATTTTCTATAAAAGATTTTATGGTGCATTAGAATTGAAACTATTTTAAATATCAATTACAAATTGATAAGCTTTTCAAATAATTACAGTAAAATAATTGATGCCCAATCCTATGCTATAATGGAGGAAAGTAAGGGTGGTACAAACTGATTATTTTATTCTCCTCAAGATTTCCTTAGCCAGGTTTACAGTATCTCCATCGTAGTGATGGCCACCCTGCAATACGACAACTTCTTTATTTTTGATGGTTAATTTATCTTTTGGAAAATCTGTTTCTTCCGAACCATATAGAATGACCACTTTCTTATTTGTTATTTTATTGATTTGGGCCACTACACTTTCACCATCTGATTTGCCCAAACCAAACATTGACGTAAGATGAATTTCAAAATCAGTTGTTTGAGACGGGGATAGCAACACGATCGATTCAATTTTATTTTTTACCTCTGCATTCATTCCATTATAAATAAAAGGCACAACATCAGCGCCAAAAGAATAGCCCACAAATACGATGGATCTAAGGTTCCATTCACTGCTATATTTTGCTAATAAATTGCTTACATCAAGAGTTGCCTGTTGTTGTGTTTTTTTCTTCCAAAAATATTCTTTTGCATCAAGTGTAATAATAGGATATCCTTGCGCACCTAATGATTTTACTAAGTTTTGAGAAAAATGATTCATCCCACCATCGCCTGAAATATAGAACAGTAGTGGCTTTCCAGAATCTTTTTTAGGCATCAAGGTGATAGGCATTTGGGCAAACACAAATAATGTTAGGAATAAACTTAGAAATGATAATAATAGTTTTTTCATTTTTATATAGGTTGCATTACTTTATTTAAGGCTACGGGAAGTTGTATCAAATCCAAATCATTTTCATATACGAGGTATTTATTAACCCAGGATGATGCATACTTTTCTTTAAACTCCCTTAGGCCCGTGTAATGCCTAAATTTTTTCATTTTTCTATAACCATACGATAGCAAATGTTCGGCCGCATTATGTGGCTCTTCAATGCCAGTCATAGGCACCATGCCTAAATTTAAATAAGTAAACCCTTTATCCTTTGCATGATTGATCAGTGATAAAATAAGGGCATCCATACATCCACCAGGTGCATCGGCTGTTTTTCTAATAAGATCATATGTAACCTCACCGGGAGCAAAATCCGGGACAATATTTAGGAAAGCCTTAATATTTTCCTCCGCATCTTTTACCACTATCACTGTTTGTTCTGCAATCTCTTCTTCATCAAACATTCCCTGGGAAAATATGGTTTCTTTCTTATTGTAATGTAACAGCCATTCATCCGAAACGGCTCTCAAACTATCTAAAGTGACTTGGCTAAGTGGAGGAGTTAAAACAGAGTTAGTAAACCCCTTTTTTGTTAAACTATTCAATGCATTCCGCAACGATTTTTTATCTCTTCCTTCCAACGAAAAAGAGGCTAATTGCAGCAATGCTTCCTGTCCTATTAATAACTGTTGCTTTCTTAAATGATCAAAGATGCGGGTATTGCTTTCATCTACCCGGTAGTAGGCAGTGCGCAAACTCATTTTGCGGCAATGCTGTTCAAACTCTTGCAGCACGGGTATCTTATTGTTGTCTGCACATACAGGTTCTTCTAAAACTATTGCAAAACCATTGGCAATGCGGTACGCTACAAAGCCATCGCAGAGATCAGAAAAAAATAAAAGTTTGTCCCTGTTTATTTTAAAATAATCCACTGCCGAATTACCATATAATTGAAGCAAGTTGGAGGCTTTTTCAATAGAAGGTGATTCACTTTTCTTTTGTTTAAATATTGGTTTTACCAACACAAAAAATAAAAATCCCCAGGAAAAGAAACCTAACGTTTGTAGCAACAAGATGAACTCTGTGGCAAAGGTTGTTTTAGGATTCAGGTCATCATTGTGAAGCAATAAAAAATTTTGAAGTGTAAATTGAACAGACTGATAAAAAGAAAAGTCAATCCCAAAATGTCGTTTTTGTAAAAAATAAAAACCTATTAACCCAAAGGATAAGCAAGCAGCAAAAACGAGAACAATGGAAACAATACCAATACGAATTAATTTTTTATTGCTGCTCAGTCTGTATTGATTGCTGCTAATAGCCAATACTATAACGACAGAGGCCGCTAACAGGGCTTCTTCATAATCAAGTGCTTTGAAAATATGGCCTACCAACGACAGCACGGAAAGCACCATCGCTACGATCCAAGCATTTCGTTGGCCCCTTAATAAAAAGGCTGCTGTAATTAATAATATAAAGCCAATGAGCAGGACTAAAATATTTGATTCATGAATGGAAGCAACAGGGATAAAATGTTTTAGCAAACGAAGTCGTTGTGCAAACGGTGGAGTAATGACGGATAGGATATTGACAATACCTAATGCAAAAACAAGAAAAGAAGGAAAGAGCCTTAGAAAAAGGAAACGGCCTCTCCAAAGAAAAGAAAATAAGCCCGCCACTAAAGGAAGCCAAAACTCGAAAAAGCGATATAAAAAAGTAATAGCCAATGCACTAGCTGACGGTAAACCAAATAAGTGAAGAATATACACCATCGACAGTTCTACAGCACCAAGCCCTCTTAAAAATGGAGAAATGATCATTAATAAAACGGTGGCCACGTAGGCAAGTCCACTTGCTTCAAGGGATATAGGAAAGCCTAATGCGTTGGCTGCAATAAATAAATGTGCGATGCCGCAAACCTCAATAAGCAAAGAGTAAAAAATAGTGACACGAAGATGTACGGAAGAATAATCAATAGCTAAAAATTGTTCTGCAAAGTCTACCACTTTAGGAGCTCTTTTCACCGCAACATCGTACAGTTTTCCTTTTTTTCTTATGGAATAAATAAGATAAAAAAGTACCAATAGTATAATAGAAAGTACCAGTAAGGCCAGCCCGGAATCAGCTATGTTTTTTCTTTGAAAAAATGCAAAGACCAATAAGGGCAAGCCAATTATAAAAACAGTAAGAAGTCCAATCACGGCATATATAGCCGAGGCCTGACCTATTTGTAATTTTGTAAAATTCTTTTTTTTAAATGCAGAGGGCGCATAAGCCAAAGAGCTAATGCCGCCTGCAGGGAGAAATACACTAAGAAAATTTCGCTTTAAAAAAAGTTCAATTCCCTGCGGCCACGAAAGCTTGCTTTGAACAGCAGCAAAACTGCTGACATACATTCCTGCTTGCAGCAAAACATATAAAACAGTAATAAAAACTCCAAGGTAAAACCATTGCGGGTCAGCACTTTTTAAGCTATGAGCTATCGATAATAGTTCATGCCGCTGTGAGCGGAAAAAGTAGATACCAACGAGTAATAGAAATATTGCAAAGATTTCTCTCCAGTGTGATTTGCTAGCTTTTGGTATGCTCTTAATTAGTTTGTCAAACATAATGAAGCAGTAAATTTCAAGCAATGCAGGCGAAGGCCGCGTTAATTATCTGTTATTGCAACAAAAATGGTTGAATAAAAAATTTGTAAATGATTGCCTATATTTTATAACCTCTACAATAAAATTCAATTATTTTTATTGGTAAATTTTAAAATAAAAGTACCAGGTTAAAATGTTGCTTACTATCACAGGATATCATATTGGTGCAGATTGTACTTATGTTGCTACTTCTATTGATGGTACATTTTATAAGTGCTGCATACAGCAATTTACGCCTAAGACAACATTTGATAAAGTACCGGCAGAAATTAATTTGTACAAAGTACGTGGCCGTTGGAAAAGTGATTTGAAAATTTATCGGCAATTAACTCAAACGCTGGGTGCGTCAATTGATGAGCAATTATTGGAAATAAAAAAATAGGATAAAATAGAAGAGTAATTAAAATCAATCTTTCACTCTAAGTAATTCTTTCGCTTTTGTAGTAAGTTGTAACCACTTGCCAAAACAATCCACCTTTGTTTCTTTTATATAACCTTCTGCAAGTAAAAAATCAGCATCTTCTTTATCAATTTCATAATTACCGGCTTTTATAATCTCCGGAAAGTAATGATACGTTTGAATGGTATCAGCGTCTTTGATTTTAAATAACAGCGGTAAAAGATCTGATTTCATGCAGGTGAAATTGAAAGGCTAAACTAAATCTATTATTAGAGACAGGAAGCCTAAAAACGGTATTGCTAAAAAATTAATCAGATTCTAATGTGGGCAATCGATGCTGCAAAAGCAATAGAAATAACGGTTGGAGGAAGTCAAAAGGACAACAAATAACAAATAATATTATTCCGTTTAACGTATTGAATTACTTCATTCCAGATCATTACGAAATAGTGCAGTATCATTCGCTGACAACCCACAATTCACTATAAAAAAAATATCAATAATTATTTAACCGCGTTGGTACAGGTATTCAATTTTGCCCGTCAACTGTTTGTACTTATCGTACACAGCTTCCTTAATTTTTAAGCCAGTGCCATCATATTGGTAGCGCCAGATGGTGTAGTCAGAGCTATTACCCGGAACGGTGATGCGTTGAATGACGAGGTTTGCCGGAGAGTATTCAAACATATATTCCGGAAGAAGTCGCTTTTGACGATTATTATAGCGAACTATATCTGTGAGCCGGTTTTGTGCATCATAATAATAATAAACAGGATCCGATTTTATCCCCTTACGAAGTGATTGTTCTTCCGATACATTTCCGGCAGCATCTAATTTAAACGAAACATAAGCAGTGTCTGTTCCGTTTTTGATACGAAGCATCGTGGTGATATTATTATTGCTGTATTTCCACTGATGCTCCTCTCTTTCATTTATTCCCTTGGCCGCATCTATTGTTGCCGCAGCTATTAAGGAAAGCTTTCCCTGCACATCATATTGATAAAGGGTAGTGGTCACCAGGTTTTGCGATGAGTCAATTGTTTTGATCACACGGCCTTCTGCATCAGCAAAGGAAGTAAGTATGGACTGATCGTCTTCGTCGGAGCGGGTAATAGTTTTTAGCCGTAAATCTTTTACTGAAAATTGTTGTTCTACATATACATCTGTACTTTTATTTCCATCTGCATCATAAGTATTCACCAACACTTTGCCTACTTTATTGGCTACATAAGTTTTTATAATGGCAGTAGTTTCTTTTGTGCCAATGATATCCTTGTAATAATACTGTGCTTGTGCTAATGAGGATAACAATAAAGCGCCGCAAAGGAGATGTGTTTTCATTAAGATATTCTTTGTCTTCAAAAATAATCAAAGCTATGGGAGGTAGGTAATCTATAATGGACGGAAGGCTTAAATGTCCCTATTTTTAAGAAAAATTTTGCGTGTCGCATCATCAGGAAAGAAAGGAAAAAAATTGCCTCAATTGCGGAGCTACGGTACAAGGTCGTTATTGCCATATTTGCGGTCAGGAAAACAGTGAAAAGAAAGACACTTTCTGGAGTTTGTTTCATCATTTTGTAGAAGACGTAACGCACTTTGATTCCAAATTTTTTGATACACTTCGGTATCTTCTTTTTCGGCCAGGGTATTTGTCCAATCAATATTTGCAAGGAAAAAGAGCAAGCTATCTAGATCCTATACGCATGTATCTTTTTACGTCGGCCATTTTCTTCCTTATTTTTTCATCTCAAAGTCCAGAACGATTTATAAAAATTTCTTACTCGGACAATGCCCTTACACCGAAGGAACGAGGCGCTCTAATTAAGAATTTTAAAGAAGAATTGCAAAAGGACCCAACGGATACGTTTTCACAAAGGAGGGTACTTTTGTTGCAGGATACTAGCAAGCCCGTTACTTTAAACCAAATGTTGAGGAAAAAAGCCGCTTATTCTAAAAAGGGCCATGATTATAATACAATAACAGAATACGATTCAATACAGCACGTACTACCAAAAGAAAAAAGAGATGGGTGGATGGCTCAAAAAGTGGCAAAAAAAAGTATTGAATTAAGCAACAAATACAATAAAAATTTTTCGGCAGGAATGAAGGATTTCATGGATGGCTTCATGCACCGGCTACCCTACCTTATGTTTCTTTCGCTTCCTATTTTCGCTTTTATTTTAAAATTGCTGTACGTACGGAGGCGCCATAAATTTCATTATGCAGACCACTTTATCTTTACCCTGCATCATTATATTTTTAGCTTCATTCTTTTTTTACTCGTATTTTTTGTAGAAAGGATAATTGAGTGGACGGGTTTAGATTTTTTAAAATACCTCGTATACCTTTTGTTTGCTTTATGGTGTGTTTACCTGTATGCCGCCATGAAAAATTTTTATAAACAGGGATACTTTAAAACGTTGCTTAAGTATTTACTTTTAAATTTTCTTGCTGCCATTGTCATACTGATTTTATTTTTTGTCTTTTTATTGTTTTCCCTTTTTCAAATGTGATTTATGAATTTAGAAAATAGAGCTTTTGCTCGGCTCGTTACCATCATGAGTGAACTGCGGGAAAAGTGCCCCTGGGATAAAAAGCAGACCATTCAAAGTTTGCGGCAAATGACCATAGAAGAAACGTACGAACTGGCGGATGCTATTACAGAAAATGATTGGAAGGGTATCAGAGAAGAATTGGGAGACCTATTATTACACATTGTTTTTTATTCAAAAATAGGGGCGGAGCAAAACAAATTTACATTGGACGAGGTGATCAATGGCATTAGTGAAAAGTTGATTGCACGCCATCCGCATATCTATGGAGATGTGCAAGTAGCTACTGCAGAAGATGTGAAACGCAATTGGGAAAATCTTAAATTAAAGGAAGGAAAAACATCAGTATTATCAGGGGTTCCAAAAGCCTTGCCGGCATTGGTAAAAGCAATGCGGCTCCAGGAAAAAGCAAAGGTGGTTGGTTTTGAATGGGATCATAAAGAACAGGTGTGGGACAAAGTGGAAGAGGAGATACAGGAATTAAAAGAAGCAATGACGGAAAATGATCCGCAACGGGTAGCAGAGGAATTCGGCGATGTACTATTTTCTATGGTGAATTTTGCACGATTTTTGAACGTGGACGCGGAAAATGCATTGGAGTTAACCAACAAAAAATTTACCTACCGATTTTCACAAATGGAAAAAGAAGCGGGCACGCAAGGAAAAGATCTGCAACAAATGAGCCTTGCAGAAATGGATGCCCTTTGGAATGAAATTAAACGCAAGAAAGATTGACTTTATTCCCCTTAAATAATGAGCGCAGCCTGCCAAAAACTTATTTGCTTTTAGCGGCTGCTTTATTGCTCCTTTTATCCTTTGGTTCCTCTCTTTACTTTCGGTCGCAACCATCTGTAGCGCTCGAAAGAAATGCTTTGCAAAGCTATATACAACAACAACAAAAGGACTTTGAAACAGTACTTAGCGATACCTTGCTGATGCGCAACCTGGTGCAGCAAAAGGAATCACTGGAGGATTTTAAAAAAGTGGCTAATAAGGAATATGGCATTTTTTTATTTGCCGAAACACTTTCTGAAGACAATCAAATTTTATTTTGGAACAACCAAAAAATACTTCCGCCAGACAGTGATTTTGTATTGCAGGATGGAGATTATTTTCAATATATAGCCAATAGTTATTACGTCATTCAAAGGAAAACCATCAGGCTTTCCGGGCTTACCAACAATGTCGTTGCTTTTGCTATGGTGCCCGTGCTTATTGACTACGAAGTACACAATGAATATTTTTTTAAACACTTTGCTCATAGTAACGATGCCGTTAAAAAAATAAAAATATCGGAAGTCAAAACAAGAAACCCTATCACTTCCACCTCGGGCAAGGTGCTGTTTTATATAGATCAGATAGCTCATACTCCCATCTCGTCCAATGATACCGCTACCATTATATTTCGGTTAGCTGCTTTGTTTTTATTTCTAATGTACCTGCACTTTGTAGCAGAAGCCATTACCATAAAAAAAGGAGTAGTACCTGGATTGTTATTTCTGATTGCCGTGTTAGTTGGATTGCGGTTAAGTATCTATTACTTTCCAAACGTTTTTTATTTCCGTCAATTTAATTTATTTAATCCTAATATATATTCTTCCACTTTTGTCAATAAATCTCTTGGGGATTTACTGATCAATTCCATTTTATTTGGCTGGCTTATTGTTTTCGCATGGTTTCACATTGGTGCCAGCCGGCGTATGGCGCCTTTTCTATTGGGGAAAACCATCTATTTTATAGGTCCAATTGCCGGCATTTTTTTAGTTTGGTTCACATTTCAACTGGCTACTATTGTACGCAGTTTAATCATTGATTCTAAAATATCTTTTTACGTTACGGATTTTTTTAGCCTGGATATTTATACCATAGTAGGCTTCGTTATCCTAGCCCTTTTATCTCTATCGTTCTATTATTTTTCCCGGCTTTTAATGCAGATTATTTATCCTGCATTTGGTGGCAAAAGTGTATACGTTTACTTTTTTCTTTCTCTTGTCGGACTCTCGTTTTTATCTATTACAAAAGGAAGCAGTGTAGCCCTGTTCCAGCTTCCTGTTTTGATATGGTTGGTTATTTATATTTTTATTTTAACCCAACAAAAATTATTGATCAACCGCTTTAAAGTAACGGTAGCCGGCATCCTATTTTGGATTTTTATTTTCTCGGTTTCGCTTGCAGTTATTATCCTTTACCAAAACAAAGAAAAGGAACTCATTATTAAAAAAGGTATTGCTGAAAAGTTTGATCAGCTGACTGATCCTATTGGAAAACGGACCTTGAGCATCGGGTTAAATTATTTAGACAATCGTTTTCTGCAAAAAAACTTTTATCGTTTTAAAGATGATGAAACAAATCGATTTTTAAGAGATAGCATTATCAAACAAAATTTTGCAGGAGGATCCATCAACACCTTCAACACTAAAATTTATGTATTTGATTCTACAGGTCAGGGAGTCAATAATATGGATCCAATCAGTTATGCTGAACTTAATAATATATTTATTTATCGCAGCAAACCTACCGGCATCAAAGACCTTTCGTATCATGAAACTTCTTTCGATCAATTTACCTACATCTCAAAGCGCAGTATATCAGATTCAAGTGGAGCAAAAGGCACTTTCTTTCTTGTATCCACACCAAAAAAATATAATGAAGATGCCTTATACCCGGAAGTGCTGGGAAAGGTAAACCGCAATGATGCCGAAAATTCTTCTCTTTATTCGTATGCTATTTATACTAATGGCCGGTTGATATCGTCATCAAGCAAGTATCCTTTTAAAACAGATCTTGACCCGCCTGACCTGCCAAGACATGAATATGAAAAGCGTGAGAACGGCGACTATGAAGAGTTGTGGAACCGTGTGAATAATAAAAAGGTAGTGATAGTGGCCAAGAAAAGAGATACGCTTATTGAAAGCATCACCCTTTTCTCTTATCTATTTTGTGCCTTTCTTTTCATGATTTTTTTGTTGCGCATCATCACGTTTTTGTTGAGAGCCGGTAGGGATAAAAGATTATTCAGAAATCTTTGGGAAGTCAATATCCGCTCGCAGGTACATAATACCATCATCTTTATTTCCATTCTTTCTTTTCTTATAATAGGTGCTGCCACTATCTCTTTTTTTATTACCCGCTACAACCGGAACAATATTGATAAACTAAGCAGAACATCTGCTATCATGGTAAAAGAGTTGCAGAAGCAGACTGGAAATTTTTCGTCATTTGATAATTTGCTGAAAGTGTATGATTCGGCTACCAATTATGATCTTCAAAAAGTAATTGATGAAGTGGCAGACATTCACAACGTAGATGTAAATGTATATGATACAAAAGGTGACTTGAAAGTCACGTCGGAAGCTATTGTGTACCGAAGTGGCATCTTAAGTTTTAAAATGCATCCCGAAGCATACTATCATTTAAACCGGCTAAAAGAGGTGCAATACGTGCAGGAAGAAACCATGAGCTCACTGGATTATTTAAGTATTTATTCTGCAGTGCGCAATGAAAGAGGTGAAGTATATGCTTACCTGAACATTCCTTATTTTTTATCGCAGGTTGACCTTAACCAGGAAATCTCAAACTTCCTGGTCACCATCATTAACCTGAATGCATTCATCTTTTTAATCTCAGGTGTTATTGCATTATTTATCACCAACCGCATCACTAGAACATTCACGGTGATTGGCGATAAAATGAAAGACATCACTTTAGGAAAAACAAATGAAGAAATAGTTTGGAGAAGAAATGATGAAATAGGAGTGTTGGTAAAGTATTACAATAAGATGGTAAACCAATTAGAGCAAAGCGCTACAGCGCTAGCTAAGAGCGAACGTGAGGGTGCGTGGAGAGAAATGGCAAGACAAGTGGCGCATGAGATTAAAAATCCGTTAACCCCTATGAAACTTAGTATCCAATACTTACAAAAAGCTATTGTAAATAATCAACCAAACGTAAAAGAACTGACAGTAAATGTAGCCAACACTTTAGTAGAGCAGATTGATCATCTTTCCAAAATAGCAGCGGATTTTGCACGGTTTGCAAACATTGGAAACAGAACCAATGAATTGTTTGACCTGCATCCTGTATTGGAAAGCTTGCATTCATTATACAATACAAATCCGAAGGTGGAAATAAATTGGCAAAGACTTTCGCAGCCCCTTCTTATAGAGGCGGACAAAACGCAAATGAACCGGCTGTTCAGCAATCTTCTGTCCAATGCCATTGATGCATGCGCAGAGAATGAAAAATGCATGGTGCAGATAGTGGAAGAACAACAGAATAAAGAGTGGCTGCTTCAAATTAGTGACAACGGAGAAGGTATTGCCAAAGAAATGCAGCCAAAGATTTTTACTCCCAATTTTACTACAAAATCTAGTGGCACCGGCCTTGGCTTAGCTATGTGTAAAAGCATTGTAGAGCAGGCTGGGGGCAACATTTGGTTTGACACCGAACCCGGAAAAGGAACAACCTTTTTTGTTTCTTTACCTATCGCTGATTAAATATATTTACTTTTTTTTCTATCCTCTAAAAATGATTCAAATTGATTACGGTTGAAACTGCTTAAATTATTTTTTTTGGTCAATCCACCTTTTTGAGCCACCAAAACTCCATATTTAATATTAGCAAATTCATCAATGGTGTGGGCATCCGGATTTATAGAAAGCAAAACTTTTTTCTCAATTGCATATTCAATCCACTGCCACTGCATATCTAACCGGGCCGGGTTTGCATTTATTTCAATAACCACCTTCTTTTCGGCGCAGGCGTCAATTATTTTTTTATGATCTACAGGGTAGGAGTCTCTTGTTAGTAATCTTCTGCCGGTCATATGGCCGAGGATAGTGGTATACGGGTTGTTAATGGCGCCTAAGAGCCGTTCCATGGCCTTTTCTTCTGTCATTTGCAGGTTGCTGTGAATGGAGGTAATTACAAGGTCAAATAAAGCCAAAACATCTTCTGAATAATCAAGCGATCCATCGCTTAAAATATCACATTCTATGCTTTTATAAATTTTGAATGGCTGGTACTTTTTATTAAGCATATCAATGTACAGATGTTGTTCTTTTATTTTTTCTACAGACAATCCACCTGCATAAAAGGCAGCTTTGGAATGATCAGAAATAACAAGGTATTCAAAACCAAGTTTTATTAAAGCAACAACCATTTCTTCAATTGTATTTCCTCCATCACTCCAGTTGCTGTGAGAATGTATCAATCCTTTTACATCTGCAGGTTCAATAACAGTTGGAATATTTTTGTGTAACGCCTTTCCAATAATGCTTTTATTTTCTCTTAAAAAAGGAGGAATAAATGAAAGGCCTGCTTGTTGAAAAATTTCTTCTTCGCTATTAAATTTCTTTACCTTCTTCCATTCATCTAAATCACTTAAGGTGGTAAAAAATTCACTGCTGCTACTTGTTTTAATTAAGGTGATATAAAAATTTTCTTTTGTCGTTACATAAAATTCTAACGTGATGTTTGCCGTGGTTGCGAAAGAAATAAAGTCTTTGTTTTTATTCAAAACAGTTAAGCCTTCTGCAGTCAAAAAAAGTTCTAATGCGTCGAAGGGAATGGTGGTAACCCATTCTAATTTTTCAATAATTTCCAACTGTCTCCGGAAGGCTCCGGTTAATTGAGTTGTTTCTTTTTTAAACTCCGTTTTTAATTTTTCAGTAAATAATTCAGCAAAGCTTTCTACTTGTGCATATAAAAAACTTCCTTCGTTTTGCTTATAGAAGTTGATGGCCGCTACTATTTTGTCCTGTGTTTTTTCTCCAAATCCTTTTACAGAAGCAAGTTTATTTGTTTCGCAGTAATCAAGTAATTCAGCCACTGTTTCAATGTGTAAGTCCTTCCAAATTGTAAAAATCTTTTTAGGACCAAGGCCTTTTATTTGCAACATTTCCAAAATGCCTTCCGGAGTTTTAGCTAATAATTCTTGCAATTGTTTTAGCTCACCCGTTTGAAGTATTTCCTGTATTTTTTTACCAACGCTTTCTCCAATTCCTGGTATTTTGCTTAATTGTTGCAAAGGGATTGTACTTAGGACTGTCGCCATCTTTTCTATTGTAAACGCAGCACTGGCATAGCTTTTAGACTTAAAGGCATTGTCGCCATGAATGTCCATTAGTTTAGATAAAAGTGAAAATTGATCGGCAATAGCATAGTTATCCATAGCTGCAATATAAAAAGATGAAGGAAGGTTTTAAAATGAAAAAGTCCCGGAAGACCGGGACTTAAATATAAATTTTCTGTGTAGTTCTTATCTTCCTGAACTTTTAGAAGATCCTTTAGAAGCACTCTTAGACATTCCACTTTTGGAAGCTCCTTTAGAAGCCATTCCTCTCGATGCAGTTTTAGAAGAAGTTCCTTTGGAAGCCATCTTTGAAGAGGAACCTTTAGAACCTGACTTAGAAGATGCTCCTTTGGATGCTGTTTTGGAAGAAGCTCCTTTGGAAGAAGATTTAGAGGAGGCTCCTTTAGATGATGCACCTTTTGATGCGGTCTTAGAAGAAGCTCCTTTTGAAGAAGCACTTTTAGAAGAAGCTCCTTTGGATGCGCTTTTCGAACTGCTGCCTTTCATTGCACTCTTGGAAGAGGCACCTTTTGATGAACTTTTGCTGGCAGCTTTTTTTGCTGTTGCCATGATTTTGAAATTTAATGGTTAGTAATAAAATAACGATAGTAAAATTAATGCCAATTAATTGAACCATCAAGTTATTTATACACCATTAAATAACATTTTATCAGGCAGTTACTTCAATAGGAAGTACCGATACAAACGTCCGATCTTTTCTTCCTTTGCTGAATGTAACAACGCCATCAGTCAGTGCAAATAAAGTAAAATCTTTACCTACACCTACGTTACTACCCGGATGGTATGTTGTGCCGCGTTGGCGAATGATAATGTTTCCAGAAATGGCAGGTTGACCACCAAATATTTTTACACCCAAACGTTTACTGTTTGAGTCACGGCCGTTCTTTACGCTACCTTCACCTTTTTTGTGTGCCATGATTTCTTTTTATTTTTTCAATTAAAGAGTTACGATGCAGATTCCTTTTTTATAAAAAGAATTAAGCAATATCGCTGATCCTGATTTTAGTATAATGAGTACGGTGTCCCAATTTCTTACGAAATCCTTTTCTGCGTTTTTGTTTGTACGCAATTACTTTATCACCTTTTACGTGATCAACAATTTCTGCCATCACTTTTACTTTTATAGCATCACCAACAGACAAATTACCATCTGCATCTGCTAACACTAAATCAGAAAATTCTACTTTATCTCCGGCGGTGCCACCAATATTGGGAACATATAAAGTTTGGTCTTTTTCAACCTTAAACTGCTGGCCGGCTATTTTTACTATTGCGAACATAACGGTTCAAAAATTAGGTTGGCAAAAGTAAGAGTAAAAATTGATGTGACAAACAAAAAATCCCTCTTCGCTGGTAAATTATGAACCTCTTAACCTGTAACTCATATATTTGTGGCGCTTCAGCCTTCCTTGTTCTCACCTATTATTTGACACGGGCTGAAAATCTTTTTCTCTAATGAAATTCAAATCATTATTAGCAAAACCATTTGCTTCCTATATATATAATAAAATTCAAAAGGGAAAGGTTTCTGCTGTGGCTGATCAGCAAGCCATCCTTAAATATTTAATTAAAAGCGGCAAGGATACTGATTTTGGAAAATTGCATCATTTTGAAAATATAAAAAACTATGATGAATTTAAACAGGCTGTGCCGGTAAAAGATTATGAAGCTTTTAAACCCTTTATAGAGAAAATAAAGGAAGGAAAACATAATGTGCTCTGGAAAGGCAAACCAATTTATTTTGCCAAAACCTCAGGTACCACCAGCGGTGTTAAATACATTCCAATCACTAAAGATTCAATAACCAACCACATCCAATCTGCCCGTAATGCCCTTCTATGCTATATGGCAGAAACAGGAAATACGGCCTTTGCTGATGGAAAAATGATTTTTTTATCAGGTTCACCAGAGTTGGAACGAATTGCTGACATACCTACCGGCCGGTTGAGTGGCATAGTAAATCATCACATTCCAAAATACTTGCGCACCAACCAGTTGCCTTCTTATGAAACTAATTGCATTGAAGATTGGGAAACAAAATTAGATGCGATTGTAGCGGAGACCTATTTGCAGGATATGACGCTGTTCAGTGGTATTCCACCCTGGGTGCAAATGTATTTTGACCGGCTGACGGAAAAAACAGGAAAAAAAATAAAAGATATTTTTCCTAATCTTTCTTTATTGGTACATGGCGGCGTCAACTTTGAACCTTATAAAGCAAGGTTATTTGAAAGCATTGGTAAGTCTGTAGATTCTATTGAAACTTTTCCTGCTTCAGAAGGATTCTTTGCGTTTCAGGATTCGCAGCAAGCGGAAGGTCTTTTATTAAATACGAATAGCGGCATCTTTTTTGAGTTTGTGCCCGCATCAGAAATAGAATCAGAAAATCCTACAAGATTGTGGCTGAAAGATGTAAAAGTGGGAGAGAATTATGGTTTGATAATAAGCAGTAATGCCGGACTGTGGGCTTATAATATTGGTGATACCATTAAGTTTGTTTCTACCAATCCCTACCGGATAATAGTGACCGGAAGAACAAAGCATTTCATTTCAGCATTTGGGGAGCATGTAATTGCTGAAGAAGTAGAGCAAAGTTTATTAAAAGCAGCAACAGAAGAAGGAGTGCAGATAACAGAGTTTACAGTAGCACCATTAATTAACGGCGAAGGAAAAAGTTGCCATCAATGGTTTGTTGAATTTGAAAAAGAACCGCAAAGTCTCCATGCATTTGCTCAAAAAGTAGATGATAACCTGCGGCTTAAAAACATATATTATGATGATTTGCTTCGGGGAAATATTTTACAAACGCTTCAAATTATTCCAATAAAAAGAGGCGGATTTGTAAATTATATGAAAGAACAGGGAAAATTGGGTGGGCAAAATAAAGTTCCCCGCTTAAGTAATGATCGTAAAATTGCAGACGAAATAATTAAGTGGAAAAGCAACTAATAATTGCTTCCTCACACAACCAAAAAATATAACCAACGCTTATCACTTTCCATCATCCAATATGAATACAGCCACACAACAAAAAAAGCGCATTGCCATATTTGGTTCTACCGGATCGGTAGGCACACAAGCTTTAGAAGTAATTGCCGCACACCCGGACAAATTTTCTGCAGAAGTTTTAACGTGCAATGGAAATGAGGAACTGATCATTCAGCAAGCCCTTGCATTTAACCCGAACATAGTAGTAGTAGGGGATGAAACGAAATACACTAAAATAAAAGAAGCTCTGGCAAGCACCGATATAAAAGTATTTGCCGGAGAGAAAGCCCTTGAAGAAGTAGCGGCAATGGATTGCTACGATGTAATGTTAGCAGCTATTGTAGGCTATGCTGGGTTAAAACCCACGTTAAATGCCATTGATGCAGGAAAAGTAATTGCACTGGCCAACAAAGAAACTTTGGTAGTGGCCGGTGATATTATAATGCGCAAAGCGGTAGAAAAAAGAGTTCCTATTATTCCGGTAGATTCTGAACATTCTGCTATTTTTCAATGCCTGGTAGGAGAGATGCGCAACCCCATTGAAAAAATAATTTTAACAGCATCCGGCGGTCCGTTTTTAGGAAAAAAAACTAACTGGCTTGTAAATGTAAAACGCGAACATGCACTGCAGCATCCTAATTGGAACATGGGCGCAAAGATCAGTATTGATTCTGCTACGCTGATGAACAAAGGGTTGGAAATGATTGAGGCAAAGTGGCTTTTCAACCTGCGGCCAGATCAAATTCAAGTGTTGGTGCATCCACAAAGTATCATTCACTCAATGGTGCAATTTGAAGATGGGAGCATCAAAGCTCAAATGGGCTTACCCGACATGAAGTTGCCTATTCAATACGCAATGGCTTTTCCTAAAAGAATCAAGAATGACTTTCCCCGCGCTGATTTTAAAAAAATAAATTCTTTGACATTTGAGGAGCCTGATTACAGAACGTTCAAGAATTTGAGCCTGGCAATAGAAGCATTGAACAAAGGGGGCAATCTTCCCTGCGTGATGAATGCGGCTAATGAAATTGCAGTGTATGCTTTCCTTCGCAACCGCATTGGTTTTTTAGAAATGACTGACGTGATTGAAAAAACTATGGAGAAGGTTTCTTTTTTACAACAACCATCCCTTGAAGAATATTATGAAAGTGATGGTGAGGCCCGCAGCTATGCTGCCGATTTCATTAATTTATAAGCCGCTCGCCCAAACGGTGTTTCAATCATAAAATCGTTAATCTTAATTTTTATGAACGGGCATCCTATCCATTTAATTTATTAGATATTTGCATCCATTTATTCAAATAATTTAAAGCTCCCCAACGCGGGACATTTTTATATATGACTCATTTATTAGCTATTGACTGGTCCGTTTTTGTAGTAAAAGCAGGTCAGTTTATTCTCTCGTTTTCCATTTTGGTGGTGTTGCATGAGTTGGGCCATTTTTTACCAGCTAAATGGTTTGGTTGCCGGGTAGATAAGTTCTATTTGTTTTTTAATCCATGGTTTTCCTTGTTTAAAAAGAAAGTAGGCGAAACAGAATACGGCCTTGGCTGGATACCCTTTGGCGGCTATGTAAAAATTGCAGGAATGGTAGATGAAAGTATGGATAAAGAGCAACTAAAACTGCCACCAAAGCCATATGAATTCAGAAGCAAACCAGCCTGGCAGCGATTGATAATAATGCTTGGTGGGGTGACGGTAAATGTGGTATTGGCACTTGTAATATTTATAATGATTACCTGGGTGTGGGGAGAAAAATATGTGCCGGCAGAAAATTTAAAATATGGAGTTTACTCTGATAGTCTTGGTAGAAAAATAGGGGTGCAGGATGGAGATAAAATAGTGTCTGTTGGAGGCAAAAAAGTAGAGCGTATTGGAACTGTAGGGTCTGAGATCATCATGAGTGAAGCAAAGAATATAACGATAGAAAGAGAGGGTCAGTTAATGACCCTTCCACTGCCTAAAGGATTTATAGAGCAATTAAATGCAAATCGGTTGGGTGGCTTTACGTATGTCCGTTATCCGCTGTTTATTGATTCAATTGATAATGCAAAAGAGGTAAAGGGAACCTTGCAAAAGGGAGATCGTTTAATAGAATTCAACGGTACGCCGGTAATGTACAGCACGGACCTCATGAAGCTCAGTGATTTTAAAAACAAGAATGCCGATCTTACGTTTTTGAGGAATACAGGCGATACCGTGAAAGCTCAAATTGCATTTAATGCAAAAGGTGAATCTCCACTTTATTATCGGAGTATGTTTGATGTATTGGGTAGCCGGCAGGTTACCTATTCTTTTGCCGAAGCAATACCGGTCGGTATCAAAAAATGTTTTGAAACACTTTCCAAATATGTACAAAATTTAAAGCAATTGTTTACCTCCAGCGAAGTGAAGGTGAAAGATTCTTTGGGCAGCGTACTTAGCATTGGTGGCGTGTTTCCCTCTGTGTGGGACTGGCAAAGCTTTTGGACGTTGACAGGTATTTTTTCTATAATACTTGCCTTTATGAATATACTTCCTATTCCTGCTTTGGATGGCGGTCATGCGTTATTTACTTTGTCGGAAATGATAACAGGTAGAAAGCCCGGCGACAAGTTTATGGAGTATGCGCAGATGGTGGGTATGGTGTTATTACTTGGGTTGATGTTGTATGCTTTCGGTTTGGATATATGGAGACTATTTAAGTAAAAGGAGAATGCTAAAGTAACTAAGCTGGAGAAGGAGTTGGTACAAAAGGTAATTAGTTGGGTTCGTTAAAAGTAAATTTTTAAGAAGGCCTTACTTTTATAAACTGTAAATTTGTAAGTTGATTTTGTTGCCAAATAGACTTTCTACTGTTGAACGGAGCATCGCAAGGAACGCTTCATCAGGGAACTAAAGTTGGCTACAAAAATCTAAAAGTGTAATAAGAAAGCTGAGAAATGTGTAGTGATTTTACGACTACAAAAAAACCTTCAGAAAATAGTTTGAATATTTTGGGGGCGTATGGTTTTGACAGCGTAGCTCTTTGAAAGTGTAAGCATGCAGTGCGTTGTATAATTAGCACTTTAATCTGAATATATAAAACAATAAATGGCAATACTCAGTATGCCATGGCC
>JBDSBL010000128.1:0-3108 GCA_039921625.1 Chitinophagaceae bacterium | reverse complement strand
TGGGAAGCAGACCTTGGAAGAACCTACGTTTTAGGCAAAGACCCTTTAAAACTAAAGATAAAAAAAGATATAGAAGACGCATGGCGCGAAGCGAATGCCTGGTATTTTAAACAAACCAATCTTACCGTTCCCGCATAACCCACCTGATTGACTAATACCTCTTTACCCATTTTATTGGTAACAGATACCGGATTATTTAGAAAAGTATGTGTGTGACCACCAAGAATAAGGTCTATAAAATTGGTTTCTTTTGCCAGCACCACATCACTTATTTTTTCATTTTTATATTGGTACCCAAGGTGAGATAAACAGATAATAAGGTCGCACCCTTTTTCCTTTAATTGGCCCGCAATAGTATTAGCCGTTTGTACCGGATCTGAATACTGGGTAGCCCCATAAAGATTCTCTGCAACGAGTCCTTTTAATTCAATACCCAAGCCAAACAATCCAATCTTTAACCCTTCTTTTTTAATGATTTTATATGGTGCATACTTATTTTCCATTGGTGTGCCTGAAAAATCATAATTAGCAATCAGTATTGGAAAACGGGCATGGCGGCTTACCTGCATGGCTAAGTTTTCAATGCCCGCATCAAAATCATGATTTCCTATGGTACCTCCGTCGTAACCCATAGCAGTCATGGCTTTCAGCTCAGGCTCGCCTTTATAAATATTGAAGTAAGGAGTGCCTTGAAAAATATCTCCTGCATCTAATAACAAAACATTTTTCTCCGTTTTTCTAATGGAATTGATCAATGCTGCACGTGCGGCTACGCCACCCAAACCTTCGTATTGGCCTCCATCCATTGGGAAAGCATCAATACGGCTGTGCACATCATTGGTATGTAAAATAGTAAGTGAAGTTGTGGGTGCAAACAGTGAGGCTGCTTTGCTCATTTGGGCTCCAACTAATACCGATCCTGCCGCAAGCGCTGTCTTATTAATAAAGGTTCTTCTATTGAGCATTGGTTACGCGGTTTTCTTCGTTTGAGGTAATAATATTTTCTTTTGCTTTTATGAAATCAAATATGGCATCCCTCAAAAGATAGCCACTATTTTGTTGCGGAATATTTTTAAGCATCGAAGCATTTTTTCCACCGTTAGCAATGTAATCTGAATTGATGACGGTATACATTTTATCCATTGCTAATGGCTTTCCTCCAATCAGTACGTTCACTGCTTTTGACCCTTTTATTTGCATCGTCATTCCGGCCACGGGCCAACCGCCATCCCCTGCTATCAAGTCTAAATATTGTTGCAATACATCACCTCTTATTTTTTGGGCAACCATTAAATTTTCGAATGGCATTACATTAAAAATATCCCACTTAGTTACGTTCCCCGCAGCTATCCGATCTATCCGTAAACCATCATCATTAACGATGGCAATATCAATTGGAAAATGAAATTTTAATTTTGCTTCATATAAAATAGCATCCACTACAAAGTTGCCTAATGTGCCTTCCGGTCTCTTATGAATCAATGTTTTATTAGTGGTACCTACCACTTCACTCATGCTTTTTAGCACACTGTCTTTGTACGGTTTCATCAAGCTTACCAATGCAGCATCTTTCGGTTGCTCGCTGTTGATGGCGTATTCTTTATAAGCTATGGCAGTAGGTACCAATGCAGGGTGACAGGAAATAAAAAAGAAGGCTGCAAAAACTAATAGCACACACATGATCCTATATTTTTCCACAATAAAGACTTTTAAGTTTGAGTGAAGGCAGTAAAGATAATTATACCAAACTTTTTAGGGTACAGCAAACCCTTACTGCAAAAATCTTTAGCTTAACTTTTAAGAGTACCGCTAAAGCTTTGATAAATTTTATCAGCACCTTTGCCACAACTAAATTTTCAGGATAAACACCTGACATGCAAAAAAAACTTACCATAAAGATGCTTCCGTCTGAAGCATCTTCAGAAGCCACCATACGCAAAGTGCTGGCAAATACTTGCAGTGTAACGAATGATCAAATTACCGGCGTTCATATTTTAAAACGATCTATAGATGCACGTGGAAAAACGGCCTGGGTGCAGTTGACGGCTATTGTTTTTATTGACGAACCTTTTCCATCTTTTTCACTTCCCCCATTAGAATGGAAAGACGTGCATCAAGCCAAAAAAGAAGTGATCATTATAGGTGCAGGGCCGGCAGGTTTGTTTGCTGCCATTCAACTTATTGAAAAAGGAATAAAACCAATAATATTAGAAAGAGGTAAGGATGTTCGGGCCCGCCGCAGAGATCTGGCTGCAATGAATAAAGAAGGCATTGTAAACCCGGAGAGCAATTATTGCTTTGGAGAAGGAGGTGCAGGCACGTACAGCGATGGCAAGTTGTACACCCGGAGCACGAAGCGCGGCGATGTACAACGCGTTCTAAATATCATGGTCTATTTTGGTGCAGATGAAAAAATTTTATATGAAGCCCATCCTCATATTGGCACCAACAAATTGCCTCATATTATTACTGCCATGCGGCAAAAAATAATTGACTGTGGTGGAGAGGTTTTGTTTGAAAAGAAAGTAACGGACCTGGTGGTAAAAGACTCAAAGATCAAGGGAGTAATACTACAATCAGGTGAAGAAATAAACGGCACCGCAGTCATCTTAGCTTCCGGCCATTCAGCACGTGATGTCTTTCATTTATTACACCATAAAAATATAGCCATCGAGTTCAAGCCGTTTGCATTGGGCGTACGTGTAGAGCACCCCCAGGCGTTGATAGACACGGCCCAATATCATTGCTCGGTGCGTGGAGATTTTTTACCACCAGCTGCTTACAGTTTGGTGCAGCAGGTTGATGGCAAAGGAGTGTTTTCATTTTGTATGTGCCCTGGAGGCATCATTGCTCCTGCTGCTACTGATAAGGGTGAAATAGTTGTAAACGGTTGGTCGCCATCCAAAAGAAATAATCCGTATGCTAACAGTGGCATTGTGGTAAGTGTAGAAGAAAAAGAGGTAGCGGCCTATAAAAAATGGGGAAACTTAAGGGGTCTTTTTTTTCAACAAAATGTAGAACAAAAAGCTTTTGAAGCAGGCGGTGGAAAATTAGTAGCCCCTGCCCAACGGCTCGTTGATTTTACCAACAGCATTCATTCTTCTTCTT
>JBDSBL010000127.1:0-7137 GCA_039921625.1 Chitinophagaceae bacterium | reverse complement strand
CGCCGTGGCGGACAAGGTGGAGACCGCAGAGGTGGCCAGGGTGGCGGAGGTTTTAACCGTGGGGGTGGCAATCGCCCTGCCGGAGGCGGCCAAGGCCAGGGTGGTAGAAGATAGTAAACTTAATTTTCGAATTATCAAATTGATATAAAATGTTACAGCCGAAAAGATCAAAGCACAGGAAAATGCAAAAAGGCCGCATGAAGGGCGACGCCAAAAGAGGATTCACCATATCCTTTGGTTCTTTTGCATTAAAAGCTTTGGAAGATCATTGGATCACGGACCGCCAGATAGAAGCGGCTCGCCAGGCATTGACCCGCTATATGAAACGTGAGGGTAATGTATGGATCCGTATATTTCCTGACAAACCTATTACCAACAAGCCTGCAGAGGTACGTATGGGTAAGGGTAAAGGTAACCTTGAGTATTGGGCTGCCGTAGTGAAACCAGGACGCATTTTATTTGAAATAGATGGAGTAAGTCCGGAAGTAGCAAAAGGTGCATTAAACCTGGCAGCAGGTAAATTACCAATAGCTACAAAATTTGTAATGCGCCGCGACCAGGTAAAAGCTTAAGTACATACAACAGTAAATAGAACAAGATGTCAAAGACAATAGATTTTAAAAAAAGTATTCAGAGCCTGAGCGCCGAAGATTTAAATGCACGCATCACAGAAGATGAATTGCGTTTGAAAAAGCTTGAGTTTGGACATGCTATTTCTCCTTTGGAGAATCCTATGAGCATCCGCAATTTGCGCAAAGAAGTAGCAAGATTGAAAACTGAATTGCAAAAAAAGAATTTAGGCTTATAAAATAAGCTTACTGATAAACAGATTGGACAACCAATCAAAAAAACCGAAAAAATGGTTGATAGAAATTTAAGAAAAATTAGGATCGGGGTGGTTACCAGCAATAAAATGGCTAAGACCATCACAGTTGCTATTGAGCGTAAAGTAAAGCACCCTCTTTATGGAAAGTTCGTAAAGAAAACGACCCGGTTTCATGCACACGATGAAAAAGATGAGTGCAGCATTGGCGATATAGTGCGCATTATGGAAACTCGTCCCTTGAGCAAAACAAAGCGTTGGAGATTAGTGGAAGTAGTAGAGAAAGTTAAGTAATTGAAGGGCGGCATTGTCCGGTTGTAGATTGAATTAAATTATAAAATGGTTCAGATAAAAGATAAGTTCTGACATCTGAAATCGTAAATCTTAAATAGAATGATCCAGCAAGAATCCCGGTTAAATGTAGCGGATAACAGTGGTGCTAAAGAAGTGCTTTGTATTCGTGTATTGGGCAATAGCGGACAGCGTTATGCAAGAGTAGGAGATAAGATTGTTATCTCTGTGAAAGACGCTATTCCTGCCGGTGGTATTAAAAAAGGCACAGTAGCTAAAGCGGTTATTGTTCGTACCAAGCATAAGCTGCGTCGGAAAGATGGTTCTTATATCCGTTTTGATGACAACGCCGTTGTTATTTTAAATGCATCAGATGAGCCAAGAGGTACCCGCATTTTTGGGCCAGTAGCTCGTGAGCTGCGTGATAAAGGCTATATGAAAATCATTTCTTTGGCACCTGAGGTGTTATAGAAATTGCTGAATAGCGAAACTTCTTGTAGAATGGAGCGTCGCAACGAAAGCATTATAGCAGTACAAAAGTTGACAATAAAAATATTTTCTGGCAGTATCAGAAAATTTAAAAGTCCCGCAAAGGGGTGAGGATAAATAAAATGAAGACAAGATTCAAACCAAAGTACAATATCAGGAAAGGTGATAACGTAGTAGTTATTGCCGGCGATGATAAGGATTTAAAAAAGCCACGCCTGGTGAAAGAAGTATTGGTTGATGAAGGTAAAGTGATTGTGGATGGTGTTAATATCATTACCAAGCATACAAAACCATCTGCACAGAACACAAAAGGTGGTATTATAAAAAAGGAAGCTCCAATTCACATTTCCAACGTGATGTTGTGGGATGGTAAGCAAGCTTCAAAAGTGAAGAGAGATAAGCAGGAAGATAAAAAAGTTCGTATATCTAAAAAATCTGGGGAGGTTATAAAATAATGGCAACTACAGTAAAAGTTACTCCAAGATTACGGGAGAAATATAAGGCAGAAGTAATTCCTGCTTTAATGAAACGTTTTAGCTACAAGTCTATAATGCAGGTTCCGAAATTGGAAAAAATTTCAATGAATCGTGGTGTTAATGGCGCAGTAACGGATAAGAAATTAGTAGACATTGCGGTAGAAGAGATGACTACCATTAGTGGTCAGAAAGCAATGGCTACGATGTCTAAAAAAGACATATCAAACTTTAAACTTCGTAAGAATATGCCCATTGGTGCCCGGGTTACACTTCGTGGTGAGAAGATGTATGAATTTTTAGATCGTTTGATTGCAGTAGCCTTGCCAAGGGTGCGTGACTTTAAAGGTGTGAGCGAGAAATCTTTTGACGGTCGTGGCAACTTTACCATGGGAGTTACAGAGCAGATTATTTTCCCGGAAATAGATATTGATAAAGTAAATAAGATAACAGGTATGGACATCACTTTTGTAACAACGGCGCATACAGATGAAGAAGCGTACGAGTTATTAAAAGAGTTGGGAATGCCGTTTAAAAATGCAAAAAAATAAATTGCAACAAATCCATTTCGCATTTAATTAAAACGCGGATAGGGTGCTCTTAAAATAAAAAACAGAAAATCTAAAATTAGAATATGGCTAAAGAATCAGTAAAAGCCAGGGATCGCAAAAAAGCAAAGATGGTAGCTCAGTATGCTGAAAAAAGAGCTGCTTTAAAAGCGGCCGGCGATTGGCAGGCTTTGGATGCCTTACCAAAAAATTCATCCAAAGTGCGGTTACACAATCGCTGCCAGATCACGGGTCGCCCAAGAGGATATACGCGTTATTTTGGTATATCTCGTATTGCTTTGCGCGACATGGCGTTGAATGGTAAAATACCAGGTTTGAGAAAAGCAAGCTGGTAAGACATTAAATAATTAGTATGGAAGATTGGGTTTATAAATCCACCTGTTACTAATTACGAAACACTCATTAATAATTAAAAATCCAATTGTTCCGCTCCGGTGGAACGTAGGAGGGCAAAAAATATGGTTACAGATCCAATCGCAGATTTTTTAACAAGAATCCGCAATGCACAGATGGCCGGCCACAGAATAGTGGAGATACCTGCATCTAACTTGAAGAAGCGTATGACTGAAATTTTATACGATCAGGGTTATATCCTCAAATACAAGTTTGAAGATGATAGCAAGCAAGGGTTGATCAAAATAGCTTTGAAATATGATGCCGCTACAAAGCAGGCAGCTATCCATAGTCTGGAAAGAGTGAGCCGCCCAGGCTTGCGTCATTATGCCAAGCCAGCTGATTTTCGCCGTGTAAAAAATGGATTAGGTATAGCTATTATTTCTACATCGAAAGGGGTACTGACAGATAAAGATGCAAAATCGCAGAATATAGGTGGCGAAGTGCTTTGTTATATATATTAAGTTTTATTCTTAGGAATTAAAACGTGCATCGTAAGGTTGATACATTAAGCCAATACCTATCCAGGCTGACCGGTCAACAAGAAGAAATCGTAACTAGTTAATCTTAAATCTTAAAACATTATGTCTCGTATAGGTAAACAACCGATCACAATTCCAAGTGGAGTTACCGTTGCAGTAGGTGCTGATAACGTAATCACTGTAAAAGGTCCGAAGGGCGAATTGAAACAACCTATTGACCGTGATATTAAGGTGGAAGTGGCTGATGGACAAATTAATGTGACTCGCCCTACTGATCAAATTCGTCATAAAGCACTTCATGGTTTGTATCGCTCTCTATTATCCAACCTGGTAAAAGGGGTTACAGATGGCTACCAGAAGAAATTAGAATTGATTGGTGTGGGTTTCAAAGCAGCTAATCAAGGTAATCTTTTAGATCTTTCTTTAGGTTATTCTCACAACATCATCTTTGAAATTCCAAAGGAATTAAAAGTAGCTACTGCTCAGGAAAAAGGTCAAAATCCAATCATTACTTTAGATGGTATTGATCACCAATTAATTGGTCAGGTAGCAGCAAAGATTCGTGGATTGCGTAAGCCGGAACCGTACAAAGGAAAAGGTGTTCGCTACATGGGTGAAGTGGTACGTAAGAAAGCTGGTAAAGCGGCCGGTAAATAATTTTAAACGAATAAACCTTGGCAGAATCAAGGTTTGAAATATAGCACAATGAGAACAAACGCAAAATTAGTAAGAAGACAAAAGCTTCGCTATGCCATCCGGAAGAAAATATCCGGAACGGCTGAAAAGCCACGCCTTTCTGTTTTTCGCAGCAATACAGATATTTATGCACAATTAATTGATGATGTAAATGGTGTAACACTGGCAGCGGCGTCTTCAAAAGATGGTGATATAAAAGGACAGACTGGAAATAAAACAGAAAAGAGCAAAGCAGTTGGTAACGCCATTGCACAAAAAGCTATTGTATTAGGCCTATCAGGAGTAATATTTGACCGTGGAGGAAATTTATACCATGGCCGGGTAAAAGCAGTAGCGGAAGGCGCCCGTGAGGGAGGTCTTCAATTTTAGATTGCAGGTTTCAGATCTTAGAGAAATCTAATATCTATCTGTAATCAATATAATCTGAAATCGTAAATCGCAAATCGCAAATCGAATTATGGCAAACGCAATTTTAAACAGAGTAAAAGCAGGCGACCTTGAATTAAAAGAAAAGGTAGTATCTATTAACCGTGTGGTTAAAACTACCAAAGGTGGTCGTGCTTTCTCATTCTCTGCATTGGTGGTGGTAGGAAATGAAGCCGGTGTGGTAGGTCATGGTCTTGGTAAAGCAAAAGAAGTGCAGGAAGCTATCACTAAAGGCATTGAAGATGCAAAAAAGAATTTAATAAAAATTCCAATTTTGCACGGAACAATCCCACATGATCAATTGGCTAAAGAAGGTGCCGCAAAAGTATTGATAAAGCCAGCCGCTCATGGTACCGGTGTATTAGCCGGAGGTTCTATGAGAGCGGTGTTGGAAAGCGCTGGTTTAACGGATGTTTTGGCTAAATCATTAGGTTCTGCCAACCCACACAACGTGGTAAAAGCAACCTTTAAAGCATTAGCCCTATTACGCGAACCAATTACCGTTTCCAGAACAAGAAGAATTTCTTTGAAGAGAGTTTTCAACGGATAAACTTTTAAAGAATAACTACTCATCCATTTAAAATTCTCGAAAGAGGTTTAGATATGAAAAAGATAAAAATAACTTTAATAAAAAGCCCGATTGACCGACCTGAGCGTCAAAAGCAAACCTTGAAAGCCTTAGGCTTAAACAAGATGAATGCAACACGGGAAGTAGAAGCAACAGATCAGATTTTAGGCATGGTTCGCAAAGTAGAACACATGATATCTGTAGAAGAAGTAGCTTAATCTGCTATTTCTTTTTCTTTAGTATTGGAGAAAAATATTTTTCTTTTTCTGAAGTAGCACACTGAAATCAATTTTAAAATGCGAGGGGAGAAAGCCCCGTTAAGTAAAAATCAAATAAATGAACTTACACAATTTAAGACCTGCAAAAGGCGCTGTACACAAACAAAAAAGATTAGGACGCGGTGAGGCAAGTGGTAAAGGTGGTACGTCCACAAAAGGTAATAAAGGCCAACAGGCACGTACCGGATATCAGCGCAAGATGGCACACGAAGGTGGTCAGATGCCGATCCAGCGCCGTGTACCAAAGCGTGGTTTTAAAAATATTAACCGCATTGAGTATAAAGTATTCAACCTTGGTCAGATTGATCAATTAGTAGAGAAGTACGGCATTCAGGAATTCAACCTGGAAAGCCTTTATACCAATGGATTGATCAGCCAAACAGACCGTGTGAAAGTTTTAGGTAATGGTGAACTCAAATCAAAGGTTACTTTTAAAGTAAATGCGATGAGCGGAAAAGCTAAAGAAGCTATAGAAGCGGCTGGCGGCTCTATTGAAATAGTAAAGTAATTGCATTAAATTTGAAGGCGCAGCTACTGCGTCTTTTTCTCTTTTAAGACCGTAAACTTTTTCCGTGAAAAAATTAATCAGAACGCTTAAAAATATATGGAGCATTGAGGAACTAAGAAGTAAAATTCTTTTTACGCTTGTTCTTCTTTTTGTGTACCGCTTAGGTACCCATATTGTATTACCAGGTATTGATCCGCAACGGTTGAATCTAACTTCCGCTAAAAGCGGAATGCTTGGCTTGATTGATACTTTTGCAGGTGGAGCTTTTTCACAAGCTTCTATTCTGGCACTTGGCATCATGCCTTATATTTCTGCTTCCATCTTTATGCAATTGATGACTGTAATGGTTCCTCAATTCCAAAAAATGCAAAAAGAGGGTGAAAGTGGTCGTAAGAAAATCAACCAATGGACACGATACCTTACAGTAGCCGTTACTTTTGTACAAGCCTCTGCTTACGTGAAGTTTTTGCTTACCATGGGCCAAAGCACTCCAGGTATGGTAATCGGCGGCTATTCTTCCATGTTTTGGATTTCTACAGTTGTTCTTCTTACTACAGGATCATTATTCGTAATGTGGCTTGGTGAAAAGATAACAGATAAAGGCTTAGGCAATGGTACATCTCTCATAATCATGATTGGTATCCTGGCTCGTTTGCCTCAAAGTTTTTTGCAGGAACTTACTTCTAAATCAGTACGTACCGGTCAAATCTTAATCTTCATTATTGAGATAGCCATATTGATTGCTATCATCTTAGGATGTATCATGTTGGTTCAAGGTGTACGTAAAATACCCGTTAATTATGCAAAACAAATTGTAGGTAATCGCCAGTTTGGCGGTGCCCGCCAGTTTCTACCGATCAAGGTAAATAGTGCTGGTGTAATGCCGATCATTTTTGCACAAGCAGTTTTGTTTTTACCTACATTATTTAATCTAACCGGAACAGTGACGGGTAATGGTATAGCGGCTATGTTCTCAGATCATTCCAATGTTTGGTACATGGTTATATATGCAACTGTCGTTATTGCTTTTACCTTTTTATACACAGCTTTGATCTTTAATCCAAAACAAATTGCTGACAACTTAAAGCAAAATAATGGGTTTATACCAGGCGTTAAGCCAGGACAACCAACGGTGGATTAT
>JBDSBL010000126.1:0-4364 GCA_039921625.1 Chitinophagaceae bacterium | reverse complement strand
CACTTTTTTACCATTCTCCAACATCAACAAGGAAACCTGGCAACCTCTATCCTTTTCATTTTCCGGGGTAATTATTTTTAGTACTTCTTTGCTTTCTTTGTTGCAATAATCTTTTAATAGAAAATATAAATAGCTACTAAGTTTTTTTGATTTCTGTACCAAATTTGCAAACCCCGCCTTTTCAAAAATTTCCAATGAGGCACTAAGCGCCGCATACAGTAACGGAGAAGGAGTGCTTAATTGCCAACCTTCCGCAGACTCTATGGGTATAAACCCTTTTTGCATCTGAAAGCGGGTTTCTTTTTGATACCCCCACCAACCGGCCAGGCGATTTAGTTTTTGGTCAGTATGAAAACGTTCGTGCACATAGGCAGCACCTACCGCACCCGGGCCTGCATTCAGGTACTTATAATTGCACCAACAGGCAAAATCTACATCCCAATCATGAAGCGATAAAGAAACATTACCAGCCGCATGGGCAAGATCAAAACCAACCAAAGCACCTGCGGTATGAGCTGCCTTGGTGATGGCTTCCATATTAAATAATTGGCCGGTGTAATAATTCACTCCGCCCCACATTACCAATGAAAGTTCCTCTCCAGTTTGTTCTATTGCTTTCAAAATATCTTCTTCCCTGATAGTAAATTCTCCCTTTCTAGGAGCCACTTCCATGATCACTTCTTCTGGATTTAAACCTCTTCTCCGCACAGCGGTTTCCAACATGTATTGATCAGAAGAAAAAGCTTTTGCTTCGCAAATTATTTTGCAACGGGTCCCTTTCGGTTCGTAAAAAGAAGCCATCATCAGGTGAAGGTTTACAGTAAGGGCATTCATCACTACAATCTCTTCCGGTAGAGCTCCTACAATTTTAGCCAAAGGCGTTACCAACGCATCATGGAATTGAAGCCATGGTTTTTTTCCTTCAAAGAAACCTTCCACTCCATAGTCCGCCCACTGCGCCAACACTTCCTGTAAATAATCTTTTGTCCTTTTTGGTTGCAGCCCTAGTGAGTTGCCTAAAAAATACACCGATTTTTTGCCTTCTCTTTCTGGTATGATAAAGGCATTGCGCAATTCGCGAACCGGGTCTTCCTTATCCAGTTGCTGCGCAAAAAGAAGATCATTTTTAAATTCCATTTTGGAAAAATAAACTTTAATTAAATAGACCCGGTACGCCCTCCATCTACGGGTATGCTTGCGCCATTTACATAAGAGGCCGCTGGAGATGCTAAGAAGGCCGCTACGGCTGCAATTTCTTCCGCAGTTCCAAACCGTTTGGCTGGAATCGACTTTACCATTTCATCCGTAACATCAGACGCTGTTACCCCTTTGTTATTTGATGTATTTTTTATAATGCTTTCTAATCGGCCGGTTGCAGTATATCCAGGCAAAATATTATTTACAGTAATGTGAAAAGATCCTAATTCGTTGGCCATTGTTTTGGCCCAGGAAGCAACTGCTCCACGGATGGTATTAGACACGCCAAGGTTGGGCAAGGGAATTTTTACTGAGGTAGAAATAATATTAATAATTCTTCCGTAACCTTCTTCTTTCATACCCGGCACCACTGCTTTGGTAAGAATATGATTGCAAATCAAATGTTGGTTAAACGCATTGGTTAAGGCGTCTTCGTCGGCCAGTAAAATAGGCCCTGCTGCAGGACCTCCTGTATTATTGATCAAGATATGTACAGCACCCTTTTCTGTTATGATTTTTATTTTTAAACGAACTTCTTCCGGGTTTGCAAAGTCAGCAACTTCATAAGTATGTTGTTGGCCATTGTTTTTATTTAATTGACCTATTGCTGCGCTAAGACCGGCCTCATTGCGGGCTAATAAAATACAACTGGCGCCCAGTAGGGAAAGCTCTTTGGCAATGGCTAATCCTATTCCTTGTGTGCTGCCACAAACCACTGCTCTTTTTCCTATTAGTGATAGGTTCATAAATTCTTAATTTTTAGCTTCCATTTCTAATTATGGAAAAAGAGATGCTTTACGTTTTCGCATTTCGGTAGCAATTTCTTTTTCCTTTTCATTTTTAGCTTCCAGTTTATTTATAATGGAGTCATAGCTTTCTTTATCCGCATTTTGGCTAAGTTTAAATACGGCATCAAGGCTTTTTACTTCTATTTCAATTCCTATGATGGCCTTGGCTAAACGGCTTACATATTTTGGAGAAAGGTGTTGAAAAGAAGCGGGAGATTGCGGATTATTTTCAAAGTAAGCGGTTGTTTTTTCTAATATTTCCATTAGCCACGCCTCAGTTTGAAATTCAATAACACCACGGCAATGTACACTCATATAATTCCAGGTAGATGCGGTTTTTGGCTGTTGGTACCAGCTGGCACTTACATACGCTTGCGCTCCAGTAAACACACATAAGGCATTGGAATTAGCATGAAAAGCTTTATGATGGTCTGTGCCTTTCATAAAGTGTGCCTGAAGGTAAAATTTGTTATTTCTTTCCTCCAATAAAAAAGGAAGTTGGGTAGCGGACGGGCCGTTGGCGCCACTCCCTATGAGCATACCGAAAGGGTGGTTTTTTATAAACTCAATAATTATAGCCCGGTCATTTTCTTTGAAATATGGTAAATCATACATATTGTCTAAGGGAAGAATTTAGTTTTAGAATAATAAGTTTAGCCCCAAATAAAGATTGAATGAATTATTGAAATAAAAGGGCTTTTAAATAAACAAAAACACCAATTATACAATCGATAAAAAAAGAGATACTTAATTATACTTCTTCCACTACCTCAGCGATTGTTTCTGTCTTCATATGTGCATTGCGCATGGACGCACTGCGGGCCACATTACCTGCCACTTCTTCAAAGCCATTTTTGGTGATTTGATCATCACTCATCATTAATGGAATTCCATAATCTCCACCTTCCCTAATACTTTGAACTAATGGAATCTGGCCAAGAAATGGAAGGTCATATTCTTCTGCTAATCTTCTTCCTCCTTCCTTTCCAAAAATGTAATATTTATTGTCGGGCAATTCAGCCGGCACGAAATAACTCATGTTTTCTATAAGGCCAATAATGGGAACATTTAATTGCGCCTGACTAAACATGGCAATACCTTTTTTAGCATCCGCCAAGGCTACATCCTGCGGTGTAGTCACTACCACTACGCCGGTTACCGGCACCGTTTGCATCAAGGTTAAATGTATATCACCTGTCCCTGGAGGCATATCTATAATCAGGTAGTCAAGGTCGCCCCAGGATACATCGGTTACAAATTGTTTGATCGCACTGCTTGCCATGGGACCACGCCATACAACTGCACTTTTTTCATCCACCAACAGTCCGATGCTCATTAATTTAATGCCGTATCTGTCCAGCGGAATGATCATTGCCTTACCATCCACATCCGTCATCATTGGTCGCTCACCCCGCACACCAAACATGATGGGGACACTAGGTCCATAAATGTCAGCATCCATCAATCCTACCCGGGCACCTCCCTGCGCCAATGCCAGTGCGAGGTTGGCCGCCACCGTACTTTTTCCTACCCCTCCTTTGCCACTAACCACCGCAATTATATTTTTTACCTGCGGCAATACACTTCCTTTATCGCTGCGCAAAGAAGTGGTGCTGGAAGTAAATTTTACAGTAACGGACGCATCGCTGTCCAATATTGTTTTGATAGCATTAATGCAATCGCTTTTGATCTTTTCTTTGAGGGGGCAAGCCGGAGTAGTAAGTACCACTGTAAATAAGATATTCTTATCATCAATCTGCAGATCGCGGATCATATTTAGCGTTACTAAATCTTTTCCAAGGTCTGGTTCCTGCACCGTACTTAGGGCTTTTAATATATCCTCCTGCGTCATTTTGCTTCTCTAATTTGTTAATGAAGTGGCAAAGTTAGCGCAAACAAATTATGCAATTCTTTCTCTTGTCGTTTTGCCTTGTTATTTTTGAAGAGATGAAGAAACTGTTGTTATTGACCACTCTTTTTGTTGCTGTAGCCACCTTCCAAGCAAAAGCACAATTTGAAACAGTTCGCGATTCGGTAGTGCAACTTTATGGTATCGTAATGACTGCCGATAGCTTAGTTGGAATTCCTGCAGTAAGCATTACCGTCAGGGGTCAAAACAGGGGCACCATCACCAACAATCAGGGAGTATTTTCCATTGTGGTATTAAAAGGTGATGTTGTGGAATTCACCCATGTAAGCTATCAGCAAAAAAATGTAACGATCCCTCGTAATCTGGAAAGTAACCAATATAGTATAGTCCAATTAATGGTTGAGGACACGGTTTATCTTCCGGCCACCATCATCAAACCAAGGCCAAGCCAGCAGCAATTTGAGCGTGATTTTGTAAATACCAAAGTACCGGATGATGATATAGAAATC
>JBDSBL010000125.1:0-4303 GCA_039921625.1 Chitinophagaceae bacterium | reverse complement strand
CATATAAAAAAAATTAATAATACCAAAAGATATCAGAAGAATCATTGAAGCTTTTGCCTTTACAATGTAGGCTATTTACCAAAATAAGGTTTCAAATCTTTGTTACGGTTTGCAGCAAAAAAAAGAGCACCTCCCGGTGCTCTATATTATTTACTTACCTATTTTTTAAAACTTAAATCCAACTGTCACCATCAGGTTGTTATTAGTGGATTTAATTTCTGCCCCGTTATAAGGTGCATTTTGCAGCCGATAGGGAAATTGAACATCCTTGCCCATGGCATGTATATAAGTGAGATCAATAAACTTGCCCTTATTTCGATAGCCAAGGCCACCACTCAAATTAATTTTACTTCCTTTTTCTCCCGCAATGTTGTTATATGGATTTCCAAAGTAAGCTGCCCCGGCTCTTACCATCAATGTGGTAAATTTCAACTCACCACCTACCTTAAAGTTTAATGAGCTTTTATAAGCATTATCAATGGCGATGTTGAGCGACTTTAAATAATCTTTTGTAGTTACATCGTTAGCATTCTGCTGGTCAGGCTCAAAAGAGGAACCCTTATAATTTACGTATTCTACATCTGCAGTTATAAATCCTTTCTGCTTCCGTACATCTTCTATCTCCCTAAATACATACGATGCACTTACAATGGCTTTGAAAGGGGTGATAAGTGAATATCGAAATTGGGATGCTTCGCTATTATTGTTGCCGTCCGAATAGGCAGTCAGCGTGCCTTTGTAGCTTTCTGTATTGGTAGTAATGGAAGAATGATAACTATCAGACAAAGAGTAAAAGGTAGGCGAGTGAAGTGCCAAGCCAATTCGCAAATATTCTACAGGTTTTATTATAACTCCTGCTTTTACATTTATCCCACCACCTTTGGTATTTAAATTTTCCGTGAAAGAAGCAAAATCAAAATTATTAGAAGTATTAGTGGTAGCATCAGCCTCCAAAAAAGTGGCTTCCCGGGTATAATTGAGAATTGGTAATCCAAAGGAACCACCTACCATAATTTTATCATTCACATCTATTGCCCCACCTATAGAAAATTCGTTAATGCCGCCGGTTGTATTAATTTGTTGCTGTTGCAAAAGCCCGGTTGCTATAGGTGCTCTTGTTTTAAAACTAAAATTTCCATTGCTGCTGCCTCCTACCGTATCAATCCAATAAGTATTAAAAGCTAGGCTGGTGCCCAGAGGAAAACCAGTTGCCACGCGGTTGGCATCTTTTATTCTGCCATTGCTTATTTCTTCTAAAAACTTTTGAGAATATGAACTTTGATTATTTGCTCCTCTATATAAGATGTTGCTGTTGAAATCAGCCATTCGATTGACAGCAATGCTGAAGGCTGCATTTCTTTTGCTACGGCTGTTGCCAGATCCAATCACGAAGCCCGTTGTACCTAACAAGAAATTTTTCTCTTTATCCTTTTCAGTACGACCAAAATAAGTGGCTTTATTATTATTCAATTTAAAAGAGGGAGAAATGACAAAATCACCCGTTTTAAAAAAAGCCAGACCGGCAGGGTTTGTAAATAAAGCAGATATATCTCCTCCCAAAGAACCCATGGCTCCCCCTATGGCCTGCTGCCTGGCCGTACCACTTGGAGTGATCCATGAATAACGCAACGCATCTAAAGGTTCTTGTGCATAGGTAAAAAATGTGGACAAAATAAGGCTGCAAATAATTAAACCTTTTTTCATAAATAGAAATTAATTAAAAATAAAATCCTTTCCGTACAAGCATAATGATGCAGGCGACTAATTATCGCATGATGCAAATTTGGTGGTTATAAGTATTTAAAATTTCCTTACGGGTGCATTGGTACTTCCAGAACTATTTGACCCAGAGCTACTATTACTATTAGAGCTTGAGTTTGTAGTGGTGCGAACCGGCGCATTGTTGGTAGATGATGAGTTAGAATTATTGTTTGAGTTGCCAAAAACATTTCTTAGATCACCGCCGTTAGAGGAATTGCGACTAGAGCTTGAACTATTGTTGGAATTAGATGCATTTCCAAACACTCTTATTTTTCCAGGAGATATTTGACGATCACTACTATTACCTGGAACGTCGTTATAGACATTCAGATTGGTCATCCTTGGCACATTTGCTGACGGGTTTTTTTGATTGACCACAATATTTTTTGAGGAATAAGGATTGTAATAATAATTCCATGAATTATAATAGCTCCAGGGGCTTGAATAGCTATATGGACTTGAATAATAGTAGGGAGAAATACTGTTGTAATACCGATAGGCGAAAGGATCGCTATAATAATAATCAAGATCGGACCACACCTGTCGGTTTCTAACTTTCATTCTTAAGTATCGGTCATCTTCATCTTGTGCCTTATACCGGCTTCTATCATTATTATTATCTACACGCACATATTCATCTTGCTGGTGCTGTGGAGAAAAATAAACATCGTCAGGAGTTTGACCTGTTTTATAAGCAGTAGAGCAACTGGCAAAAACAATGACCAAAGAGAGGATGGGTAATAATGATTTCATAATTGATGATTTAATCGTTAAAAAGGGAAACCTTACATTTGCTGCGCAATAAAATCAATCTTATTAGCCTGTAAATTAATCTATTTGGCTGTTAAACAATTGATAAAGGTGACTTACATTTTTTAACTATGAGCAAGGCAATTACATCTCGCATTCAGGATTATTCTCAATGGTATAATGACCTCGTAATTAAAGGTTCTTTGGCAGATTATTCAGCGGTTAGAGGTTGCATGGTTATCAAACCTTATGGATATGCTTTATGGGAAAATATGCGTGATGTATTGGACCGAATGTTTAAAGAAACTGGACATCAAAATGCCTACTTCCCGCTTTTTGTTCCTAAAAGTTTGTTTGAAGCGGAAGAAAAAAATGCTGAAGGTTTCGCAAAAGAATGTGCAGTTGTCACGCATTACCGATTAAAAGCGGATCCGGATAATAAAGGAAAATTAATAGTAGACCCCGAAGCAAAATTAGAAGAGGAACTAGTAGTGCGCCCCACCAGCGAAGCTATTATTTGGAATACGTACAAAGACTGGATTCAATCTTACAGAGACTTACCGATATTAGTAAATCAATGGGCTAATGTGGTGCGGTGGGAAATGCGCACCCGGCTTTTTTTACGCACGGCAGAATTTCTATGGCAGGAAGGACATACGGCGCATGCTACCGAAAAAGAAGCAGTAGAAGAAGCAGAAAAAATGCTTGAGGTATACGCCACTTTTGCAGAAGAGTATATGGCATTGCCGGTAATTAGAGGTGTTAAATCAGAAAGTGAACGGTTTGCCGGAGCCGAAAACACTTATTGCATAGAAGCCATGATGCAGGATGGAAAAGCGCTCCAGGCTGGAACATCCCATTTTTTAGGACAAAATTTTGCCAAAGCTTTTGATGTAAAATTTTTAAGCAAAGAAAACAAATTGGAATATGTATGGGCTACCAGTTGGGGAGTGAGTACGCGGTTGATTGGTGCACTCGTCATGGCTCATAGCGATGATGATGGATTGATATTGCCCCCAAAAATTGCTCCCTTACAAGTAGTTATTATTCCCATTTATAAGGGTGAAGAACAAAAAACATTAGTGGATGAAAAAGCATTAGCGCTAATGGCAGAATTAAAAAAAATGGGTGTAAGAGTAAAGTATGATGATAATGATAACAACCGGCCGGGATGGAAATTTGCGGAACACGAATTAAAAGGAGTTCCAGTAAGGGTGACTCTTGGAGCCCGCGACCTGCAAAATAATTTAGTTGAATTAGCAAGAAGAGACACTAAAGAAAAAGAATCAATAGAGTTCGATGGTTTGGCCAATCGGATCATTTCATTGCTTGATGACATTCAAAATAATTTGTTTCAAAAAGCGCTTGCGTTTAGGGAAGAAAAAACAACTGTCGTCAATTCCTTTGAGGAATTTGAAAAGGTGCTTGACGAAAAGGGTGGTTTTGTATCGGCACATTGGGATGGAACTGCAGCAACAGAAGATGCTATTAAAGAAAAGACAAAAGCAACCATCCGCTGCATTCCATTAAACAATAAATTAGAAGAAGGCGTTTGCATTTTTTCGGGAAAACCGTCTACGCAACGGGTTCTGTTTGCAAGAGCTTATTAATAATAGAAACCTTTGTAATTCCGATGTTTCATTCAAATAATTCGCACACCACTATTTTCCCTTTTTCGAAATATGAAAGTTTAGCGTACCTATTTTTAATAAAGCCTGCAGTTGCTATATTTTATGATAAACGATAGTGCAAATATTTTTAGTGAGGGGCAATTATTGTTGGTCAATAAGCC
>JBDSBL010000124.1:0-4932 GCA_039921625.1 Chitinophagaceae bacterium | reverse complement strand
TAAATACATTTCTAATTAAAATATGTAGTTGTGGACCTAAGTAAATGATTATTAGTGCAATATTATTATTATTGTGAATTACTACTTCATATAAAATGTATTTGATAAAAATTTATTATGTTTTACTTTTATTTTCTTTTATTTTTTTCGGGATGTATTTATATCTGAATGTGTCATGATGGTATTTAAATAACCTGCACGATTTAGGAATTTAAATTTTATTTAATATGTTAGAAAAAGAAAAAATTAAAAGACGCCATTTTTAAGAAAGGAATAAAAGTTATGCGTATATAACGAACATGACATAATGTCCTATAATGCTGTAGTAATAATATGATCGACAATAAACAATGTTTAAATTCATTTCTTAAAAACTGACGCTTCAAATATTCTTATAATAATTATTGTATTTTGTGTATCAACTTCTTTAACGGAAGTATTGAAATGAAACAACTAACTGGAGCTGCCCTATTCTGTGCCTTAATGCTTTGTGCACAATTTTCTTTTGGTCAGGATTTTTCAAATAAAGGCAAAGACTTTTGGATTGGATATGGCAATCACGTTCGCATGTTCAACAAAAATGGTGCGGACGAAAAAATGCAGCTTTATATTACCTCAGATGTATCTACCTCAGGTACCGTACAAATCACGAGCATAGGATTTACCCAAAGTTTTTCGATAACGGCTAACCAAATCACTACGGTGGATATTCCTCGTACTGCAGCGCTTATGGATGATGGATTGTACAACCACGGTATTCACGTAACCGCGGCAAATCCAATAGTAGTTTATAGCTTTATTTATGTCAATGCGCAATCAGGCGCTACCGTTTGCCTTCCTACTGCTACATTAGGTCGTGAATATTATTCTGTGAATTTTGATCAGCTTTCAAACGAAGTCAATTCCGCATCTTACTTTTTTGCTATAGCGGCCGACACGGGCACCACTACCGTAGAAATCACCCCGAGTGCCACCACTAAAGGCGGTAAGGCTAAAGGAGTTCCTTTTTTGGTTACATTAACGCAAGGACAGGTTTACCAGGTTTTAGGTTCAGTTACCGGCAACTCAGGTGTTGATTTAACGGGTTCAAAAATTCGGTCCGTAAACACTGGTTCCGGGTGCAAACGGATTGCCGTGTATTGCGGTAGCGGGAAAATATCTATAGGGTGTACTAATGCTTCTTCTTCTGATAATTTATACCAACAAATGTATCCGGCTTCTACCTGGGGTAAAAAATATATAACGGTTCCGGGCCTGGTGAATTCCAACAATTATTTCCGTATTGTTAAGGTAGATCCTACAGCGGTTGTAACCTTAAATGGTGTTGTCGTTCCATCCGGTTCCTTCATTAACTCTTTTTATTACCAGTTCATTAATAATACACCTAATGTTATTGAATCAGATAAACCAATTCTGGTAGCGCAATATTTTACAACGCAGGGTTGTAGCGGTAATCCAAGTCCGGGAGATCCAGAAATGATTTATTTAAATCCAGTAGAGCAAACTATTGACAGGGTAACTTTAAATTCCATGCAGCCTTCTGTAGGAACCAATATTAATCAACACTACCTCAACGTGGTTATAAAAAATAATCCCGCTGCCATTAATTCTTTTAAAGTGGATGGCATTTCATATACCAATTTTATCGCGGTACCGAATGATAATAATTTTGCTTATGCTCGGATCACCACCACCCAGGGTACGCATAATATTTCCGCAGATACAGGCTTCAATATAATTGCTTATGGTTTGGGCAATGCAGAATCTTATGGGTATTCCGGAGGTACCAACCTAAAAGACTTGTATCAATTTGCTTCTATAAAAAATAAATACAGCACAGTAGATTTTCCGGCAGGTTGTAAAAATTCTCCCTTTTTCTTTTCCATTACATTCCCTTATCAACCAACTCAAATAAGGTGGGTGTTTAATGGGCTTTTTCCGGATGTGACCGTGGCAAGCCCTGTTTATGACTCTACCTGGACTATAAATGGCAAACAATTATATCAATACCGACTCACCAACCCTTATAGCATTTCCACTGTGGGCACCTTTCCTATAAAGATAGTGGCGCAAAACCCTACTACAGATGGCTGCACTGGCGAGCAGGAAATTGAATATGACTTAAAAATATTTGAGAACCCAAAAGCAGATTTTACAATGACAGCAACCGGATGCACACCGGATAGCGTTCGTTTTACTGACGGTGCGCAGGCTAATGGCAGACCGATAATATTATGGAATTGGGATTTTGGAAATGGCAATTCTTCAAAGTTGAAAAATCCTGCTACTTTATATAAGGCTAGCGGTAATTACGCCATTAACTATTCTGTTATAACGGATATTGGTTGCATTTCCGATACAGCTTCCAAAACGGTAACCATCACCGAACCACCTGTTGCCAATTTCAATGTCAGTGCACCAGGTTGTGTAGAACGATCCATTCAATTTAGTGATATGTCTACTTCTGCTTCATCACCAATTGTAAAATGGGATTGGGATTTTGGTGATGGTTCTATGGCAACTTCTAATACCAACGCTCCACAATTGCATCTTTACAAAACCTCAGGAAATTTTAAAGTAACTCTTAAATTGGTGAGTGCGGCAGGATGTACAAGTGAAGTTTTTTCTAAAAATGTTTTAATTAGTGAGAATCCGGTTGCCGCTTTTAAAATGTCTGAAAATTGTTTGAATGATCCTTTTTCGCAGTTTACGGATAGCTCCTCAATTAAAGACGGAACACAAGGACAATTTACTTATTCGTGGAATTTTAATGATCCCAATGCTACCGGGGCCAATCCAAATATGGGAAGCGGGAAAATTCCAAAACATAAATTTACTGCAGTAGGAAATTATCCCGTATTCCTGCAGGTGACTTCTAACAATGGATGTTCAGATACCTTGACCAGAATTTTTACAGTAAACGGAGCCCTTCCTGTTTCTTCTTTTACAGTAGCCAATAATGCGAACTGCAGCAATGAACCCCTTTTAATTACAAATAATTCGTCTGTTGATTTTGGAAAAGTTTTAAGGGTAGAAGCTTATTGGGATTATGCCAACGATCCATCAAATAAAATAATAGATACTATTCCGGTACGTGGTAAAGTCTATTCTAATAAATACCCTGAATTTTTTACCCCTGCTTCAAAAGATTATGTAATCAGGTTAGTTGCTTATTCTGGAGAAAACTGCTTAAGTAGTTCAACGCAAACCATTACGATAAAAGCAACACCTCAAATAAAATTTGATTCACTTCCGAGAGTATGCGGCGACGTACTACCTTTTCAATTAACACAGGCTACTCTAGTAAATGCCCTTCCAGGTACCGGCGTTTACAGTGGAAAGGGCACAACGGCTAGTGGTATATTTAATCCTTCGGTTGCCGGTCCGGGCAATGCTGTGGTTCGTTACACATTCACGGGTGCTAATGGATGCGTTAATTATAAAGAGCAGGGACTTACCGTTTTTTCTATTCCCCTAGTTACTGCTGGTCCTGACCGGTTTTTATTAGAAGGCGGTTCTATTGTTCTCGCGGGCTCGGGTACTGGCACTAATTTATCTTTTAAATGGACACCACCCGCTGACCTGGATGATGCCACTAAAGTGCAGCCTTTAGCCAACCCAATCAATGATATAATGTACCGGTTAACGGCCACTTCTTCGGATGGGTGCAAAGCCTTTGACGAAGTGATAGTAACAGTTTTGAAAACGCCTGTTGTTCCGAATACCTTTTCTCCAAATGGCGATGGCATTCATGATATCTGGATCATTCCATTTTTAGAAACGTACCCGGGTGCAACAGTTGACCTTTTTAATAGGTATGGGCAATTGGTATTTCACTCCGTTGGTTACGCTAAGCCATGGGATGGAAAGTACAATGGCAAGCCGGTACCGGTAGGTACTTATTATTTTGTGATCAATCCAAAAAACGGCCGGAAAACAATGTCAGGCTTTGTAGATGTAATCAGATAAATCAATGAAAAGATTTTTTATAATAGCAACCGGCATATTGGGATTTTGCCTCACGGGTATGTGCCAACAGCGACCACAATACACGCAATATATTTTAAATAACTACATAGTAAATCCGGCCCTTTCCGGAATTGAAAATTATACTGATGTTAAGATCAGTGGCCGTGATCAGTGGGTAGGTTTGAATGGGGCACCCAAAACAACCTACCTTACCATCCATGCTCCACTTGGCAAAAAAGATTTTAAAACCTCAGCTACTTCATTTGCAGTGCCAGGACAAAATCCGAGAGGTACTTCTTACTGGGAAAACTATACTGCTTCTGCCCCTCACCATGGAATAGGGCTGGCCATAATCAATGACCGAACAGGACTTTTTAATCGTTTTTCAGCAGCCGTCTCTTATGCGTATCATATAGGGTTGAATGAAAAAACGAACCTCGCTGCAGGTTTTTCTGCTGGCATTGTTAAGGTAGGCAGAGATGCTGTGAGAACTACTTTTGAGAATGGCGACCCAATAGATCCGGCTCAAAGCACTACTAACTTTCATCGGCTGCAACCAGATCTTTCTACTGGGTTATGGCTTTATGGATCACAGTATTTTGTTGGACTATCCGCCCAACAAGTAATACCACAAAATTTATCTTTTGTGAATGATCCTGCTTATAAAATGGGTAGGACCGTACCTCATTTGTTTGCTACAGCAGGTTATCGTTTTCTAATTAATGAAGATGTAAATGCATTGCCCTCTGTGATGTTTAAATATGTAAGTGGGTCGCCTACGAACCCGCAGTTTGATGTCAATTTAAAATTGCAATATCAAGACTTACTCTGGGTAGGCGGAAGCTATAGGTTAAAAGATGGGTATGCTGCTATGGCAGGTTTGAATGTAGGCAATGCCTTCAACGTTGGCTATGCGTATGATTTTACAAAAACGCTGCTGCATACTGCCAGCCATGGCACTCA
>JBDSBL010000123.1:0-7866 GCA_039921625.1 Chitinophagaceae bacterium | reverse complement strand
CTACACGGGTAGTAGCAAAACGCTGCACAGGAGGCGTGAGCAATAATAAAAAAAGCACAACAACGAAAATAAAAATGAAGAGTATCACTTTTAATATGATCCTGGCTATTTTCTGCGGATAGTTTATTTCTTTTTTTTCTGTTTCCATTTGTATGCAGAATGGTTCGCAAATAATACGCCTTGCTTATACGTACACTAAGAAGTGGAAGTAATAAAGAAATGGCTGTATTTCAAACTTAATAAAATGCTTTTGTAGAATTTGTTCTACAAGGAATTCCCCTTTATTGGAACCGTTTTTAAAAGGTAATTTATTCGTTTTTTCTATAATGAACCAATGCGATTTGGCGTATCAAAAACTTTTTTGGAAATGTTGCGCTAATTTTTTGTCCAGCATATTTGCCGATAAATTTTTACCGATCACTACTCCATTTTCATCTACCAAAATATTCATTGGGATGGCTTTAATTCCAAATCGTTTGGCTGCTTCATTTTCCCAACCTCTTAAGTCGCTCAACTGCAGCCACTGCAGACCATCTTTTATGGTAGCTTCCTTCCATTTATTTAAGTTGTTATCCAAAGACACGCTGGTTATAGCAAATCCTTTTTCATTATAATTTTTATAAACTTCTTTCAGCCTTTTATTTTCTATACGGCATGGCAGGCACCAGCTCGCCCAAAAATCAATCAACGTAATTTGCCCTTTTTGATATAAACTTTTTCTTGCAAAAGAGGTGTCCCGCAGATAGAGGTTAGGTGCTTCCCTGCCAAGCGCGGTATTGTAATTAATAAATACATCTTGCGCTATTTTTTTTCCTAAATATGAATTTTGACTATTGGGGTCCAGGGAGTAAAAAAGAGTGGAATAGGCGGTGTCTTTCTCATTATCCAAATAGAAATAATCATTTAATAATTGGAGGCTTACCAACGACTGCGGATTACTTTGTATATAGTTTAGGGCCAGCGCCTTTTTATATTGCTGCTTCCCGGCCTCGCCCTGTGGTGGTTGCAAGGATGCTAATGAATCAAAATTATTTTTTACTTGCAGCCATGTATTGTTAGTGATGGTACCAAATGCTTCCAGGGTTTTGTTTCCTTTATCGCGTATGCGGATGGTGCCCGGCTCAAGGTAGATCGGTACAAAAAGGGTAGTACCGCCCTGCCGGATTTCCAAGCTTCCCATTCTTGTACCGGTGATAGGTCGGGTAATAGAGAGCAAATCATTTTTTACCGTATCCAAATGAATGGTCTGTCCATCCATTTTTAGCAATACAAATGCACCATTCCAGGCTGGTAAAAATCCTTTGATGGAATATACATTTTTCAGAGCCGTTTGCCCGGCTGCCCCAAAAAAAGAAAAGAAAAGAAAAAGGAAACAGTACCCACATTTCATTAGGCGTTAAATATAGCGATTAGAAAAAAAAGCCTTTCGATGAAACTCGTAATAGCTGCAGAAATAACAAATTATATCAGAATCAATACGCACCCTTTTTTATTGCTGGCCCCTTTATTAAAAGATTGATAAAACTGTCCTCATTCATTTCGTATTAGTTATTTTTGTTTCTCTTTTAATATCAGGCATTTGAATAACAATACACACAACAAACATTTTATCTTTTATCCGTTGCTTACCAACGGTGTGTATGCTGTATGCTTTGATATCTTCCGCTACCTTTCCAGACCTGGATGCTGATAGGATGAACCGCTAACCAAGGTCCCTATCAGTGAATCATTTCCGACCGGTTTTTATTGGATTGGTTACCCTCTTTTATTTTAAACTTTTTACAACGTGGACAATCAGGAGATTATCATCAGGGCCGCAACCCCTGCGGATAAAATTTATGCAAAAACAATCACTGATGAAATGGAATCATCGGCTAAGGCCCGCGGTACCGGTATAGCTAAAAGAAGCCCTGATTATGTAGAACAAAAAATTGATGAAGGTAAAGCTGTCTTGGCTATTACAAAAGAAGGAGAATGGGTAGGCTTTTGCTATATAGAAACCTGGGAGGGAGAATACGTGGCCAACTCAGGGTTGATAGTGGCACCTGCTTACCGAAAGGGTGGAGTGGCTAAAAAAATAAAAGAAAAAATCTTTGCCCTTAGCAGGGAAAAATATCCAGAGGCAAAAATATTTGGACTTACTACGGGCCTTGCGGTAATGAAGATAAATAGCGACCTCGGTTATGAACCCGTGACCTATAGCGAGCTGACGCAGGATGAAAAATTTTGGGCTGGTTGCAAGAGTTGCGTGAACTACGATATACTAATGAGTAAGGATCGTAAAAATTGCCTTTGCACCGCCATGCTTTATGATCCCAAAGACCATTACGAGCCAAAAGAAACTAAAGAATTTTTTGAGCAAAAATCAAAAGTTTTGGAGCGGTTGCTGCAATTAAAACAAAGCAAATTTTTGAATCGTCTTAAAAGAATTAATACCAATCCTTCTAAGTTCAAATCCTTGCTTTCATTTTTTCATTTTTAGATTTTTCTCACATTCAAATGTTACATTATTATTTATGAATGCACAGCAGCAGGAGAATACAACTTTAGGAGTGGGAAGCAAAGTAGTGCTTGGTTTTAGCGGTGGGTTAGATACCTCTTATTGTGTCACTTATTTTACCAAAGAAAAAGGGTATGAGGTGCACAGTGTCATCGTCAATACCGGTGGTTTTTCAACAGAAGAATTAAAAGAAATTGAAGCCCATGCCTACCGGCTTGGAGTAAAAACCCATACAACCGTAGATGCCGTAAAAAGCTACTATAACAGCATTGTCAAATACCTTATTTATGGCAATGTTTTAAAAAATAATACGTATCCGTTAAGTGTGAGTGCTGAGCGGCTTAGCCAGGCATTGCATATAGCAGAACATGCTAAAAAACTAGGCGCTGATGCAGTAGCACATGGCAGTACGGGCGCTGGCAACGACCAGGTTCGTTTTGACATGATCTTTCATATTATGATTCCGGGTATGCCCATCATTACTCCCATACGCGATAACCAATTGAGCCGGGAAGCTGAAATAAATTATTTAAAAAGCAAGGGGGTGCAAATGAATTTTGAGAAGTCTCAATATTCGATCAATAAAGGTTTGTGGGGTACATCGGTAGGTGGCAAAGAAACGCTATCCTCCAAGGGAATGTTGCCGGAAGATGCGTGGCCAACTCAGGTCACAGAAAGTGGTACAAAAGATTTGGAATTAAGTTTTGAAAAGGGCGAATTGACATTAGTTGATGGCAAGAAATTTAATCATCCTACGGAAGCTATTCAATACCTGCAAATGATAGCCGGACCCTTTGGAATTGGCCGTGATATTCATATTGGAGATACGATCATTGGCATAAAAGGAAGAGTTGGATTTGAAGCAGCCGCTCCCATGGTTATCCTAAAAGCACATCATGCTTTAGAAAAACACGTGTTGACCAAATGGCAATTAAACTGGAAAGACAGCCTCGCACAATTCTATGGTAATTGGCTCCACGAAGGGCAGATTCTAGATCCGGTAATGAGGGATATTGAGGCCTTTTTAGAAAACTCTCAACAAAATGTAACAGGTACTGTGTTTGTACAATTGGCGCCCTATCGGTTTCAAATTATTGGTATCGAATCGTCCAATGATTTGATGAGTGCTAAGTTTGGTAAGTATGGAGAAATGAACACTGGATTTACGGGGCAGGATGTGCGTGGCTTTAGTAAAATTTTTGGCAACCAAACTTCTATATATTACCAGGTAAAAGAGCAACAGGACAACCTATAATGGAAAATTCAAAAAAAAAAGTGGGCATCATTGGCGGGGCGGGCTACACGGGTGGAGAAATGATCCGGCTGCTGTTGCATCATCCTCATGTATCTCTTTCTTTTATCAATAGCAGAAGCCATGCAGGCAAACCAGTTTCTTCCGTACACCAGGATCTTTTAGGAGAAACGGACCTGCAATTTGGCCACCAAATTTCAACTGACATTGATGTATTATTTCTATGCGTTGGCCATGGAGAAGCCCTTAAATTTTTAACCGAAACAAACCTCGATGATAAGATAAAGGTTATCGATCTTTCTCAGGATTTTCGGCTTCGCCACCAGTCCACCATCGGCAACCGGCAGTTTGTTTACGGACTACCCGAGCTTAATAGAGAAGAAATTAAGAAGGCAAATAATATTGCAAATGCTGGATGTTTTGCTTCGGCGCTACAGTTAGGATTGCTGCCTCTGGCAAATGCGGGCTTGCTCAAAGAAGTGTACGCTACCGGCATTACCGGCTCTACGGGTGCCGGACAAAGCCTTTCCCCAACCGCACATTTTAGTTGGCGGGCTAATAATATTCAGGCTTATAAAACCCTTACACACCAACATCTTAATGAAATTTATCAGTCGGTGCAACAATTGCAGCCTTCTTTTTCGGTAACGGAGGAAGGCATTCATTTTGTGCCGTGGCGCGGAGATTTTACCCGTGGCATTTTCATCAGCAGCACTATCAGCTGTGACCAAAGTATAGAGGAAATAACAGCACTTTACGAAACTTATTATGCGGATCATCCATTCACTATTGTGAGCAGGGAACCGATACACTTAAAGCAGGTAGTGAATACCAACAAATGCGTCATTCAATTGGAAAAATTTGGAAATAAAATAGTGGTTCATTCTGCTATCGATAATTTATTGAAAGGGGCCAGCGGGCAGGCAGTACAAAATATGAACTTGCTTTTTGGTTTGGATGAAGCGGCTGGCTTACACCTAAAAGGAGTTGCCTTTTAAAATATTTTTAGCAAACAACGGCCATTTATTTTCTAAAAAAAAGGACATAAAAAGATTGAAATATGAATGTGCAAACGGTAAAAAAAGACCCTGCTACAAAGTCTGATAATAGCCATGCAACTGGAGAGGGAGGTAAAATGTTTGATGTATATCCAGTAAACGATATTACGATTGTAAAAGCAAAGGACAGTTATGTTTGGGATAACAAGGGCGTGCAATATTTGGATATGTATGGAGGACATGCAGTCATCTCCATCGGTCATACGCACCCGCATTGGGTGAAGCGTATTGAAGATCAGTTGCACCAAATTGCATTTTATTCCAACTCAATTAAAATTCCCATTCAGCAGGAGCTTGCAAATAAATTAGTGCAGGTAAGTGGCAAATCAAATTACCAATTATTCTTGTGCAATAGCGGTGCGGAGGCAAACGAAAATGCATTAAAACTGGCTTCGTTTCATACGGACAGAAAAAAGATTATTGCTTTTAATAAAGCCTTTCATGGCAGAACTTCTTTGGCCGTTGCTGCCACCGACAACAAATCCATCATTGCCCCGGTGAACGAAACAGAAAATGTTGTTTTTCTGCCTTTTAATGATGAAGCGGCTCTGGCAAAATATTTCACCAATAATGGCCAGCAAATAGCTGCAGTCATTATTGAAAGTATTCAGGGAGTGGGTGGCATAATTGAGGCTTCTCCTTCTTTTTTGCAAATGATCAGAACCTTGTGCGATAATCATGGAAGCGTATTTATTGCGGACGAAGTACAATGTGGCTATGGCCGTACGGGACAATTTTTTGCAACAGATATTTCCGGTATCAATGCAGACATCTATACCATGGCAAAGGGCATGGGCAACGGCTTTCCGGTAGGTGGTTTATTAATAGCTCCAGAACTGAAATCAAAGTATGGAATGCTGGGTACCACCTTTGGCGGCAATCACCTCGCTTGCGCCGCTGCGCTTGCGGTGCTGGAGATTATTGAGCAGGATGGACTAATAGAAAATGCAAAAAAAAGAGGTACCTATTTATTTAATCGTTTAAAATCAATGGAAGGGATTCTTAAGGTTCGTGGTCGTGGATTGATGATAGGTTTTGAGGTGCCGGAAGAGTTAAAAGACCTTAGAAAAAACCTGTTGCAGACCTATCATATTTTTACCGGTGAAGCAAAGCCTAATGTCATTCGATTGCTTCCATCTTTGGGCATCAATCGCAAACAAATAGATGAATTTTTAGAAGTGCTGAAAGAAGCAATTGATGAATTGCGTACAACGCAGGCATCATCGGAAATTAAGTAGCATGGCTTAGTAGAGGATACAATATTTTAAAGAATTATTAAGTGTATTGTTTGAGGATAGGTTAAAAAAAAGTCCGCTGCAAAATGATAGAGTACCTTAGTTCTCCACCCAAAAAAGATTTGTTATTGTGAAGCAATTTATCTCAGTTCAAGATGTGCCGGACATCAATAGCTTAGTACAAAAAGCACTCGACTATAAAAACAATCCCTTTAAGGATAAGTCCATTGGCCTGAATAAACGAGTGGGTTGTGTCTTTCTTAATCCAAGTATGCGCACAAGATTAAGTACACAAATTGCAGCGCAAAATTTAGGAATGGAGGCCATTGTTTTTAATGTAGGACAAGAAGGATGGAATCTTGAGTTTGAAGAAGAAGCCATCATGAGCGGCAACACGGTAGAGCACGTAAAAGACATGGCACCAATACTCGGAAACTATTTTGATGTACTGTGTGTTCGTACGTTTCCGTCTTTAAAAAATAAAGAGGATGATTACAGTGAATTATACATTAACCAATTTATTAAGTACGCCGGCATTCCGGTAATAAGCCTGGAAAGTGGTACCCTGCATCCGTTACAATCCTTAACGGATTTAATTACAATTAAAGAAAATTGGAATTTGCCAACTTTCGCAAAAGGTAGAAAGCCAAAAATTGTGCTTACCTGGGCACCGCATGTAAAGCCCTTACCGCAATGTGTTGCCAACAGTTTTGCTCAATGGATAACGGCCTGGGGCGAAGCCGATTTTGTAATTACCCATCCGGAAGAATATGAATTGGATGCTTCCTACACGAAGGGCGCCACCATCACGCACCACCAAAAAGAAGCATTGCAAAATGCCGATTTTGTGTATGTAAAAAACTGGAGCACTTTCAATGATTACGGCAAAATATATTGCAACGACCCATCCTGGATGCTAACGCTGGAAAAGCTTTCTGTTACCAATAATGCAAAGGTAATGCACTGCTTGCCGGTGCGCCGAAATGTAGAATTGAGCGATGAAGTATTAGACAGTTCCAATAGTTTGGTAACGGAGGAGGCATCGAACAGGGTATGGGCCGCACAAGCAGTATTGAGTGAGATTTTAGGTTCACTTAAATGAGAGAAATTGGTATATTAAACAAAACGATCAGTGCTATCAATAGCAAAGAAAACGGGGAAGTATGCACGAAACAACGGATATAAAGTCACCGCCTCATTTACAAAGAAGGGAACCTCTTTTTATTATTAAAATTGGAGGCAACATTATAGACGATGAAAAAAAACTGCGTTCTTTTTTAACCCAATTTGCTTCCATCACCGCAAAAAAAATCTTAGTGCATGGAGGTGGCAAGATGGCAACTAAAATAGCAGAAGATGGAAAGGTGCCGCAGCAGCTAATAGAAGGGCGAAGAGTGACGGACGTAGAAACGTTGAAGATTGTAACGATGGTGTATGCCGGATCTATCAATAAAAATATAGTAGCACAATTACAGGAATTAAAATGCAATGCAATGGGCCTTTGCGGTGCAGATGGCAACCTGGTAAAAGCCCACAAGCGCGGCCATGGTTCTATAGATTATGGTTTTGTAGGAGATGTGGACGAAGTAAATAGTGAACTGCTGCATTCCTTGCTGTGCCTGGATCTTACGTTGGTGGTTGCTCCCATTACTCATAATGGGCAAGGGCAATTATTAAATACCAATGCAGATACAATGGCGCAGGAAATAGCGAAAGCAATGTCTGCAACTTATGATACGTACCTTATTTATTCTTTTGAAAAAGAAGGGGTGCTGCTTGACCTAACGGATGAAGATTCAGTAATTAAAACGTTAAATGAAG